>CAYPJI010000189.1:0-4590 GCA_964411045.1 uncultured Methylobacter sp.
TTGCTGAATGATTCCAGGATTATCCATACTCCCTACATTATCATGATAACGGCTTATAGCAGAGAGGATATCATTCAGCAATCAAATGACGCCAACCTGGACGGGTTTCTTATCAAGCCGGTGCATCCGTCGGTGCTGCTTAATGCAGTTATTGATGTATTCGTTCAAAATCGTTTTGACGAAAATCCTGTCCAGCACGTTCTTGATGCGGCAATGAACGATAAAAAATTATATAAAACTGAAGGAAAAAAACTGCTGCTGGTAGAAGATAACGAAATTAATCAACAGGTTGCGAAAGAAATACTGGAAAAGGAAGGTTTTGACGTCGACATTGCTGCAGATGGACTGGAAGCCGTGCAAAAAATACGAGACAAACGCTTTGATGCGGTATTGATGGATTTGCAAATGCCGATGATGGACGGTTATGAGGCGACACGCATTATACGTTCCGAGCCACAGTTTGACGATCTGCCGATTATTGCCATGACGGCTCATGCTATGACCGATGTGAAGGAGAAGTGTCTGAGCATCGGCATGAATGGATATATAGCCAAGCCAATAGATGTCGATGAGTTAGTGGCAAATCTGCTTGATTCAATCAAACCGGAAATGCGGAAAATGCCGGATTCCACTTTGGAGACAGCTGATACGCAAGCAAAGACATTACTACCGGCCTACTTGCCCAGTATCGATTGGCGGCTGGGGTTGAAGAGCGTTGCAGGCAATGCTCAATTATTTCATGAACTGCTGCTGAAATTTCATGAAGATTTTGGCGATGCGACAACTCGACTGGAGGCATTTCTGCAAACAGGCGATATCGAATCGGCTTTGGCATTGCTGCATTCATTAAAAGGTGTTGCGGGCAATCTTGCCATGCCAGCATTGAAAGATAGAGCAAACGCACTGGAAACAGCCATCACAAAGCAGCAAGCATCGGTTCCCGGGTTGTTGATTGAATTTTCCAGGGCTCAACATAAAGTGCTTGAGTCAGTTGCTCAATTGAAAACTTATGAGTCTACAGCGTTGCCGGATTGCAATAGCAATGCTGTCGAGCCCGATTTATCGCTGGTTGAATCTTTATTGAATGATTTATTTGACGCCTTGAATGGAAATCGTCTGGATGCAGACTATCATTTTAAAGAACTGAAAAAGATTATCCAAAATTCACGGCATAGTAATAATCTCAGATTACTTGAGAAGGCAATCAATCAATTTGATTTTGCTGCTGCCCAATCTATTTTACAGGACATTGTGCTGGTTTTATTTGATAAGAAATTAACGCAAGCGACTGTATCCTTGGAAGCTGATAACAGACAAAAGATATTGATTGTCGATGATATGCCTATAAATATCCTGACATTAGGAGAAGTCCTGAGGTCTCGCTACGATATTGTTGCGGCCGTAAATGGAAGAAAAGCCTTGTCTATAGCTCAGTCAGATCAGCCCCCCGATCTGATTTTACTGGATATTGAAATGCCCGACATGGATGGGTGGCAGGTTTGCAGGCATCTGAAAACAACTGAGAAAACACGCAATATTCCGGTAATCTTTATTACGGGCCACGACGAAGTTTCCGAAGTGATGGCGGGCTTTGAGTCAGGAGCCGTCGATTACATCAGCAAACCGTTCAATATATCAGTCGTTCAGGCCAGGGTTCAGACTCATCTGGCGCTTAAAAAGCAACGCGACTTGTTAGAACAGCTGGCAAGCGTTGACGCATTGACAGGAATTCCTAATCGCCGCATGTTTGATGAGTATTTTGCCAGAGAATGGCGCCGCTCCATGCGTTCGGCATCGCCCATCTCTCTCATCTTCATGGATGTAGACTTCTTCAAAGCTTACAACGATAACTACGGCCATGCGGAAGGGGACCGCTGTCTGGAGAATATTGCCGCCATACTGAAGCATACGCTTAAGCGGGTTACTGATTTTGTGGCGCGCTATGGCGGTGAGGAGTTTGTCGCTGTATTACCGGAGATGAATCTGGACGAAGCAGTGGAGATGGCTGAAAGCATGCGTAAAAATGTCGCCAGTTCCAATATTCCCCATGCCTATTCCGAAGTAGCCGATCGGATAACGTTGAGTCTTGGCGTGAGCAGTGTAATACCTGTTGCAGGCATATTGCCCGAAGACCTGATAAAGACCGCCGATGCTGCGCTTTATATGGCAAAAGAAAACGGCCGGAATCAGGTTGGTGCAAAACTGACTGGGATTAAAGATGCAATATGAGATATGCAATAAACCTCGGCCCTTTATTCCTGAACCGGAGCAACGGCGATATTTACCGCCTTTTTATTGCTTAATGAAGCATTCGTAATTCGCATGGCTATGAGAAAAGAATTTCTTATTCTGTTCGTGTGTGTGGTTTCAACGTTTCACATATCTCTCGCGTCTGCCGCCGCGCCTCCGATGATGTCAAGAAAAAACATAGAAGCTTCGTTAGATGAAGAGTTAGGCTGGCTTCAGGAGGAATCGGTCATCTTTTCAGCATCCCGGCGAGAACAAAAAGTTTTGCAAACACCCGCCGCTGTATTCGTTATCAGCAATGACGATATACGCCGTTTCGGCGCTACCTCCATTCCCGACGCTTTGCGCATGGCTCCAGGGCTTCAGGTCGCCCAAGTGAATGCGAATACCTGGGCAATTACAGCGCGGGGATTTAACGGAGAGAATGCAAACAAGTTGCTGGTGATGATCGACGGCAGAACGGTTTATCATCCTACCTTTTCGGGAACGCTTTGGCGGACAAAAGACGTGCTGCTTGAAGATGTACAAAGGATTGAAGTCATCAGGGGGCCGGGTGCAGCCATGTGGGGCGCCAATGCCGTAAACGGCGTTATCAATGTAATCACCAGAAATGCAGCCAATACTTATCAGGGTTTGTCGGTAACAGCCGGAGGAGGCAGTGAGGATAAAGCGTTGGGGTCTATCCGTTACAGCGGAAAGCTGACGGATAATCTGCATTACCGGACTTATATGAAATATAACGATAGGGATAATTTAAAATTGGAAGGCGGCGGCAACCCTAATGACAACTGGGAAAAGTTTCAGGGCGGTTTCAGAATCGATGGCGATTTGACGCCACATGATTCACTGACCTTGCAAGGCGATCTGTACAAAGGTAACGGCGGCAGCTTGAGGGACGTTACAGCACCGGTAGCTCCTTTTACTTCTCGGAGTAATGTAGGCGAAGATTTTTCCGGCGGCAATATTTTGAGCCGATGGCGGCACCGGTTTTCCGATACATCGGATTTGTCGCTGCAGCTCTACTTTGACCGGACCCAGGATAGGACTACTTATTCCGCATTTAACGATGCATCGGAAGCCGTTATAAACACATACGATGCCGATCTGCAGCATTATTTCCAGCTTGGTAGTTGGCAGGAAGTGACCTGGGGGTTGGGATTCCGGTATATAGAGGACGATCAGGACAATGCCGCCAATTTTTCATTTACGCCTGCAAGCCGCGATTATCTGCTATATAGCGCATTTATACAGGATCAGGTGACGCTGATCCCAGATACACTAAAATTCCTGTTTGGCTCGAAATTTGAACATAATGATTTTAGCGGCTTTCAAATTCAGCCCAATGCCCGCTTCATTTATACGCCCGATAACAAACAGGCATTATGGGCGGCGGTATCTCGTGCAGTGCGGACGCCCAATCGTTTAGATCAGGATACAAACTTGCTCTATTTCAGCCAGTTAAGTGCCAATGACTTTAGTGCTTTTCGAGGTAATCGGAATTTTGATTCGGAAGAGCTGACTGCTTACGAATTAGGCTATCGAATAGCGCCCAAAGAGAATATATCCATCGACATCACGGCTTTTTACAATGTGTATGACAAACTGAGGAGTGTTGAGCCCGGCGTGCCTTTTGATGAAACGACTAATGGTATATTCCATAAAGTTTCCCCGGTCACTTATGGAAATAATGCCCGTGGCGAAACTTACGGTTTGGAGACGGCAGCGCAATGGCAGGCGTTAAAGTGGTGGCGTCTGCAGGCAAACTATTCTTATCTGCAAATTCAGCTTCATACTGATCCCGCCTCACTGTTCAATGATGTCGAGGAAGGGCAATCACCCCATCATCAATTCAATTTCAGATCTTCGATGGACTTGCCGCACAATGTACAATTGGACGCTTTTTTACGGTATGTGGACAAGTTACTCTATAAAGACTATTCCCCTGAACGGGGAATTGCCAGCTATCTGGAAATGGATGTGCGTTTGGGATGGAAACCTGTAAAAAATATCGAATTATCCATTTCCGGCAGAAATCTGTTGGACAGCAGTCATGCCGAATTCAAAGCCTTGAGAAGGGATATGCCTGTTATAGAAGTACAGCGCAGCGTATTTGGGCAGGTAAGCCTGGACTTTTGAAAGTCAGGCTTACCTGTCTTGGTTCAAGATTGTTTGTTGCACGCCTTATCGGCCGCGATGTAAGTGGAATGTCAATCTGTTCCCAGGAAAGCTTTCTTAAGGCGTTTGCCGGAAGACAGCCAGATTTTAATAGCTTCATAGACAATGACCGTCGTAAATGTAACGGCCATCCATACCAATACGGCTTCAACGGGCAGAGATGCCCAG
>CAYPJI010000190.1:0-4542 GCA_964411045.1 uncultured Methylobacter sp.
AGTTTTAAAACTTGTGGGGGCGACTTTAGTCGCCTTTTATCTGAATGGGCGACTGAAGTCGCCCCCACATTGAAAATGTTCGCAGGAATCTTCATATCGTTCTATCTCGGTATTTCAAGCTTATCCGCAGGCTTGTGGCTGACGGCGGTCGGAAAAGACACCTCGCCATTCGGAAACTTGGCGCCTTCGGGCCATAAATGGAAAATGATGCCGTCGGTCTTGGCGGCAGCATCGGCAATTTCCTCGGCTTTCTCGGGCGCTACATCGTGCACCTGCACGCGGCCGGAGGCGATTTCCACCTTGTGGTCGTGGAAATGCTTGTTCCATTGCTCCAGCGTCACGCCGGAACGCGCGAGTTTCTGGTCAACAAAATATTCGATTTCGACAAGCTCGGCATTGGGATCGTCCGACAGGAAAATCATGCATTGCAGGATTTCGGGCTTGATCGATTTACAATAATGGTGATAAGGGCCGTGCACGGTTCCGTCTTCGTGGCGGTGCGGCGCGGTAACATGAATATTGTAGCCTTCGGCCGGCGTTTTCGGCTTATCTGCGGCGTTCAGAAGGGTAGTGGCAAAGAGTGTTGCTGTGCATGTCGTCATGAGAAAAAACCATTTCTTCATGGGGATCTCCTCTTTGGCTGGTTGCTCAGGGGGGGCTGATGGAAACAGGATGTAATACCTCTTTCTTGAGATTAGGCTCTTGAACCTTTGCGCTATTGACAAAAATTAGGACTAAAGCGGGAAATGTTTGTTCAAGATTCTAGGTCGCGGGCTGGGTTAGAGCTTTAGCGGAAACCCGGCATACGGAACTTCGAAAATGCTGGCCTTGTCAATCTAGTCAGCGAATTGTTAAACCTGGTTTTTATGTCGTTAAATGTCACTCCAGGCGCACTTTTTAAGTGTAATATAATCATTTTGAAGGCATGACTTTATGGCAGGAGTGCAATAGGACGATGAAAAATTACGGCAAAGTGTTATTGAATCTTATGATGGGAATCTGCCTTCTTCTGTATGGTCATGAAACCATTGCCGAGGCTGGCGCAAAACAGGATCAGGCCGAGCGCAGCAAATCAGCCGGTCAAAAAACAGACGCGCCGGCAGCGGATGCGGACAATGCCGACGTGTTTCAAAAGCCGCTCGATCTTTCCATTCCGTTCAAGATGACCGAGAGCGCCGCACAGAAGAGCGGGCAGAATGCCGCCAGGCAGGACCTGTTTGCAGCCAGGAAAAAGCAGCGGGCGCTGGAACTGAACGGCGGCGCGGTGATGACGCACGACCCGGAAGGCGAGAAACAGCAAACTGTCGATGGGGCCGGTATTGTTTTCAGCCTGAAACCTTAAGGATGTTGGCCGTAAATAATTTCCCGGTTTGCAGGCGCAATTAACAGTTGTGTAGGGGCGAATTTATTCGCTCAGGGCGGCTGCCAACAGTAGGCGCCTTAGGCGAAGTCGCCCCCACAAAGGCTTTTATTCATCAAAATTCAGGGAAGTTATTAATTGCCGTATCCTAGCAACGGCCTGGCTGTCAGCAACAACACGGCCTAGTTTTCTATATTCAGTTCAATATACGGACAGCAGCGGTACTTCGGGTCATAGGACATCAGCAGGAAGGCCCGGTCTATCACCGAATAATAGCGGAACGTATGATCCGACAGGATCGGGAGCGTGTAATCAAAATTGAGGATGGGCTCGTCGGTGTGGATGAGCACCATATAGGTATCGTAGGGGCCGCCTTTGATATTTTTGGCGACGTCCTTGGCTTTGAGGCGGCGCGTGATCGAATTGATCAGTTTGTCTTCGTCCCATTCGGCCCATTGCGTGAGGACGCCGTTTTTATAAGCCATGATGGCTTCGGGATCGACCAGTTCCGTCACCTCGACGCCCAGCCGCCTGCCGTCGAACAGCAAGGCTTCGCAATCGGGCGGATCATTGCCTCGGCCCCGCGTGCTGGGCTGGTCAAAAAAGGCGACATTCGTTACCTCCAGCGATGCCTTCAGCGAATGCACGATTCTTAATTCTTCCAGCTCGCGATCTTCAGGGTATGCAAAGAAATCGCTGTATCGGCGCCATCTTCTGAGACCTTTCGGCATCAGGTAAGTTATTTCTTTTTCCTTCTCCATAATCAATTTTGACTGGTCAAGGTTTTTGCTAAGTTTCTGATTCTAACGTCAAAGTATTACAGCAATGAAATTAATCTTGAATTCTTTGATCAAAATCAGTTCTATTAAAGGGTTTAACGGGATTTGCATAGGAGGGTTTAATGGAAATCTTCGATTCAATTAATCTTTATCTGCACAGTCATCCGACACTGCTTGCCGAGATGATGTTCCTTTTTCGCCTTAAAGCCTGGCTTCTTTTCGGGCTGGCGCTTTATTTCGTTTTCCTGATGCACCGGACCCAGAAGAAAGAACAGGCCGAGCTTGCCAAAAGGGATGACAATTTTCTGGCCTAGCGCCGGAGGGAATTCAAGGCGCGACCTTTATGCCAACAGAAGCGGCCGTATCGATACAAAAGTTGAGCAAAAGCTATGAGGAATCTGGCAGACGGCATAGCATTTTCACTGATCTGACCCTGGAAGTGAGCCGTGGCGAGTTCATCGTGCTGCTCGGCCGTAGTGGCTCCGGTAAATCGACCTTGCTGAATCTGATCAGCGGCATCGACCCTCCCGATGCCGGCAGCGTCATTATCAACGGCACCGACATCACGGCGCTTTCCGAGTACGGACGCACGCTGTTCCGCCGCCATCATCTGGGCTTTATCTTCCAGTCCTATAATCTGATCCCCACCCTGACCGTGGCTGAAAACCTGCTGTTGCCGCTGGAACTGATCCGGCCCCTGGCACGGGCGGACCGCGATAAAGTCGCGGCGTTGCTGGACAAGCTCGGTCTGGCGGACCGTCATAAAACCTATCCCGACCGTCTGTCAGGCGGCGAGCAGCAGCGCGTCGCCATCGCCAGGGCCCTGATTCACGATCCGGACCTGATTCTCGCCGACGAGCCGACCGGCAACCTGGACCTGGAAACCGGCAGCCAGGTTCTGGCGCTGCTCGATACGCTGGTCAAAAAAGCCGGCAAGACCCTGGTCATGGCGACGCACAGCCGCGAAGTCATCGGTCAGGCCGACCGCATCGTTTCAATCCGCGATCAATCATTGGTTCCGGCTGATGAGCTCCGTCCTTGACCGGGCCAGCCGCAATTTTCTCTGGCGGCATCCCTGGCAACTGGCCCTGGCGCTTCTGGGCATCGCCCTGGGCGTCGCGGTCGTGGTTTCTATCGAACTGGCGATGGAAAGCGCGCTGGCGTCCTTCGACCAGACGCGCAAGGCTTTTTCGGGGGCGGCAACGCATCGCATCGTGGCCGGCGACGGCGGCCTCGATGAAAAACTCTACACGCGGCTGCGCGTGGAGCAGAGCATACAGCAGCTGTCGCCGATCGTGAGCGGTTATGTGCGGCGGTCCGATGACAGCTTCAGGCTGATCGGCATCGATCCGTTCGTTGAGAAATCCTTTCAGTCGGCCTGGCAAAAACAGTACGGCGATGTCGGCTTTCTTGCCCGCCTGATCGCCGAGCCCGGCACGGCGCTGGTCAGCGGGCAGACGGCAGCGCGCCTGCATCTGAAAGTCAATGACGAAATCACGGTCGAGACCGGTAACGGCGAGCGCCGGTTAAAAATCATCGCCCTGTTGTCGCCATCCCATGCCATCTCCGAACAGGCGCTGTCAGGATTGATCATAACCGACATCGCCACGGCGCAGGAGGTGCTGGGCCTGTATGGCAGGCTCAGTTATATCGATGGGTTGATCGATAAAGACGTATCCGATACGCTGGCCCGGATACGCAAGGCGTTGCCGGCCAATGCTCTGTTGCTTTTGGCAGACGACCAGTCGCAAGCCATGCGCGAGATGACGCGCGCGTTTTCGATCAACCTGAAGGCCTTGGGGCTGCTGTCGTTGCTGGTCGGGCTGTTCCTGATCTATAACACGATGACGTTTCTGGTCGTGCAGCGCCGGCGCCTGATCGGCAGCTTGCGCGCACTGGGCGTCACGCGGCGGCAGGTTTTTCAACTGATTATCAATGAGGCCTTCTGGCTGGCGGTAGCCGGCACGGCGATCGGCATCGTTCTTGGCATCTTGCTGGCTCAGGGTTTGCTGCATCTGATTTCGGGCACCATCAACGCGGTTTACTTCCGTCTCGATGCGGCTTCTTTAATGATCACGCCCGTGCAATTGGGCAAAGGCATCCTGCTGGGGCTCGGCGCGACCTTGCTGGCCGTGTTGCCGCCGGCCTTGGAAGCGACGCGCTTGCCGCCGATGACCGTGCTGATCAGGTCGCAGCTGGAATCGGGCGTGCGCCGGTTGATCAAAGTGACGGGCATGGCGGGCTGCTTGTTCATAGCGATTGGTCTGGCGCTGGCGCTGTGGTCCGGTAAAAGCATTGCGTTGGGGCTGGTCGGGATTTTTCTGTTGCTGTTCGGCTTCGCCTTGCTGACGCCGGTTTTCACGCTGATGGTCATGAAGCTGGTCGAGCGAATATTCGGGCGTA
>CAYPJI010000191.1:0-4520 GCA_964411045.1 uncultured Methylobacter sp.
TGGCCACAGAACTCAAGTCGGGCGACATTTCGATTCAGGGCTCGCTCCATATACTGTCATTCATCAATCGGCGACATGCCAACGCCAACAAGCTGAACCCGGCGCTCAGGGATATTATCAATCGCTACCATGCGTTTGATTTACCCAAGGTTTGGGGAGACGGTAAGTCGGTGGCGGCCGATGGCACCCAATTCGACATGTACGATCAAAATTTACTGGCGGAGTATCACATTCGGTACGGTGGCTACGGCGGAATAGCCTACCACCATGTGGCCGATAACGGAAACGGTGCCTGAACCTATTGAACCTATTGAACCTATTGATCCTTCGTTACCCATCTGATGAAGCAAAGCAAAAATAGCAGGGAAGGCCTTAAGTCCTATTTTTACATGTATGTCGGCTGTACCCATATAGGAGGGAAGCGCCCAGCGGACCGCTTCAAACAGAGGACTTAGATCCTCTTCCGGAAACGGTCGGTTCGCGAAGGCGTATGGACTCCAGCGTGCTGCTATAAATTCATGAACAGAATAATAAGTCGAGGTTTTTTATCAGACATAATGGTTTCTCAAAATTCTGAACCGCATTAAACAAATTGGGCCGACTGCAATGTTTTTTATAAAGGCGACACTCTTTGATGCGCTATAGAGCGGGCTATAGCTTGAGCCTGCTTGACCATATCCCAGAGTTTCGGTCGATAAACCATACAGGCTCTATTTCGGCTGGCCGGCCGCCAGTTGCCGATGATACTCAGCCATCTTACGGCTATCTTCCGCAGCCTTCTCAAAATCGCGAACCATAGCTTCTGCGCGAGTCTTGAGGTCCAGAATCTGCTTGCCGTAAACATAAGGCCGGGACCTGTACTGCGTCAGCATCCGCCGCTCCTCTTCGGCATCAGCATCCATCATTCGGGCCACTTCCTCATAATGCTCGGCTAACCGCAGATGGGCTTCCCTGGATTCCGCTGTCTGTACCTCATAGGCCCAGTCATGGGCACGAATCTCGGGGCCGGAAGCACAACCCGCAAATAAGACGGTTGAGAACCCGAGTGCAATCGATTTCAAGACTTTCATACAATCCTCCAATACTGTCATCAATCATTTTTATTGTTGACCAGCTTTTATCCAAAATAACTCCCGTCCTTATCCATTGTTTTCCTGGCTACCCATCCACGAATCCGGCGTCTTCGGCAAACGCCCCAAATCATCAATGACCTGCACCGAATGAGGTTCCACATCCGTCCATTGCCACAGTACCAGGTTATGGTTATCCGCCGAACAACCGGGCGCAAAACTGCGCACCCGAATGCCGGCGATGCCGCAGGCCTGCAATCGGTCGGCCAACAGCCAGGTCGGGGGCTCCAGGTTTTGAAAGGCCAGATCCTCCCAAGCGCAGTTTAGCGGGCAATTGATGAATTGCTGTATTTTGTGGTCGTTCAGATCGGCGATATCGGCGCAGTCAACCCGGTATGCCACCAGTGTCATGGGCTGGGGCTTGAACGGGAAACCTTGTTGCGCCTCCATCCAGGCGGTAGTCGGATCTAATGAGGTGTAAAGTGCGCTGTTGCCGGGCCGATTGAAACGCCCGCCATGCCTTTTAGCGCCCTCCCCTGAAAGAGGCGTGTAAGCCCACATGGGATGATGGGCTCGATAGACTATGCCGGTGAATCTGCTGGTGGGGAGTTTCAAGCGTAGCCGCCATCGGCAATGCGGGAGAGATAGGCTTTAACGGCGGCCGCGCGGCCTTCCTTTACGAGATCCTCGGCCGTTTTATCGCCGAACGAAGGCAGCGGCTGAGAGCGAAACCAGGCAAAGGCGCGGCCGGCACCGCCGGACCACTCTGCTACGCGATTGATGATTTCGACAGTATCCCGCAGCCTGGCCTGTGTCGCTTTGCTCTTGACCCGGGTACTCTTGGAAACGGAATCGCGCGATAGCCCCGTCACCTCGGCAAGGTCATGCTGCGTAATATGAAGAACCTTGGCCAGCGAATTCGCGGCCACATAGCCTTCGTCATTAATAACCTCATGTAAAAAATCCACGTTTGCCATAAAATGCCTCATTATCTGACCGTTATATCGGCTTTATTATAGGGCGTTATCTGATAATCTAAAGATACAGATCAAAAAAAATCAAACTATAGTCAATTGCCGCCTTATCCATTCATTCGACAAACCCGGTAATAGGCTATAATCCGCCTTATTCCGCCCGATGAACAGGCGCATCGATTTCGAAAGCTACCGCAAGCCCGTCATTCATGGCAGAACGACTTGAGTTTACGGCGTCCCAGATGCCTGGGAAGCCGATTCTTTGATAATAAGACTAAATTGATGGATAAACCTATGCAACCAAGTTTACCTAAAACCGGTTTGGCAGGCTTAACGGAAAACTGGCGCCATGATCTGGCGGCCGGTTTCCTGGTTTTTTTACTGGCCTTGCCGCTGTGTCTGGGCATTTCACTGGCCTCCGGCTTTCCGCCGGCCGCCGGCATTATCTCCGCCATGGTAGGCGGCCTTCTGGTATCGCGGATCAACGGCTCGCATCTGACCATCAACGGCCCTGCCGCCGGCTTGATCGTGGTACTGTACAGTGCCGTACAGACGCTGGGGGAAGGCGATGCGATGGCCGGCTACCGCTATACGCTGGGTGCAATCGTCATCGCCAGCGTCCTGCAAGTGCTGCTGGGCGTCTATCGGGCCGGACAGTTGAGCTCGTTTTTCCCGACGTCCGTCGTGCACGGCATGCTGGCCGCGATCGGCCTGATCATCATCGCCAAGCAAAGCCATGTCCTGCTCGGCGTCAACCTGGAATTCGGCAGTATTCTTTCGACTATTGCCCAGATTCCGCACAGTATGCTCTACCCCACTCACGCAGTTGCCTTCATCGGCCTCAGCGGACTGGCGATTCTGATCGTCTGGCCGCTGCTCAAGCATCCGACTTTAAAGAAAATACCGGCGCCGCTGGTCGTGCTGATAACCGGCATGGGCCTGGGGCAATTTTTCGGCCTGCAGCATGAGCACATCCATGCTTTCTTTCTCGACAAAGCCTATCTGGCCAATCATGAACATCTGATTCAGCCGCAATTTCTAGTCGATATTCCCGACCAGTTTACGTCCATTTTCTATTTCCCGGACTTTTCCAAGGCCATGACTATTGAATTCTGGGAAGCCGTTGTAGGCATCTGCCTGATAGGCAGCCTTGAGACCTTGCTGGTTACCAGCGCCGTGGACAAGCTCGACCCGTATAACCGTACCAGCGATTTCGACCGTGATCTGGCCGCCGTCGGCATGGGCAATGTGGTCGCCGGCCTGCTGGGCGGCCTGCCGATGATCGCCGAGATCGTGCGCAGCTCGGCCAATGTCGAAAGCGGTGCCAAAACCGGTTGGGCCAATTTCTTCCATGGCCTGATTTTCCTGGCATTTATCCTGCTGTTCCCGCATGTCATCCATAACATCCCGCTGGCGACGTTGGCGGCGTTATTGGTCTATACCGGCTATCGTCTGGCATCGCCCAAGACCTTCCAGCATGTCCTGTCTGTCGGCGTGGAACAGCTGTTCCTGTTCGTCATCACGATTATCGGCGTGCTGGCGACGGATTTGCTGATCGGCGTGGCGCTGGGCATAGCCGCCAAGCTGGCGATTCAGGTCATGCGCGGCGTCTGGCTGGATAATATGTTCCGCATTTATTTTGAAATTCACCGGCCCGACCGGCAAACCATTGTCGTCAAATTATTGGGCTCGGCGCTGTTTTCAAATTTTCTGCCGTTAAAAAAGACACTGGCCGAGCTTGAAGGCGGCAAAACGCTGGTGTTCGATTTTTCAAACGGCTACCTGATCGATCATACCGTCATGGAATTCATCGATGACTTCAGCCGGGATTACGAAGGGCAAGGCGGCAAATGCCTGCAAGTCGGCCATGCCCTGGAAAAATTCTCCGATCATAAATTAGCGGCCCGCCTGATGACCGCTGATGACAGATTAAAGTAAAGCTCGCATAAAGGTTGGGCAAGCTTTCTCGCCGCCTGCCACAACATTTACTCCAGGACAGAAGCGGAAGCTGATAAACAGCCGCTTCTGTTCCCGACTTGCTAAGCACCAGCCACTTATCGCCTGATCAATCATTAAATTCTCAACAGACTATAAGCATCCATGACGTAATGTCATTCCTGAATGACTGAAGCATCGCTATAGGCTTTCCGGCCGCTACCCGTTCACTTACTTTTCAGACTAAATCTCCTCAAATCAGGTATTTCCTGAGCTAAAAATCAGGGTTTCACCCGATTTTCATACTGTACCTCTACCGTATAGAGTCAATCCGCAGTCCGCTATTTAATAATTTTTTAAGGTGTTGTTGCATGCGAAAGCGGCTGGCTCAAGGTTGCTTTCAGGCGGCGATCGTTCATTTAATTTAATAGTAGGAGATGTCATGAGATTTCGGCAACAAATCAGCGATCGGTTGGAAACCGGCGGCAAAATTTCCCGGCGCCGGCAAGCGGCTGGCGTCGTCTGTCTACCCTTGCTCGCC
>CAYPJI010000192.1:0-4518 GCA_964411045.1 uncultured Methylobacter sp.
TCTTTTCAAATATTGTTCTTGTAGTTTAACACGCACAATATATCCTTAAGTGACGGTGATCATTTAGGCAAAATGCAAAGCAACCACTAAGAGGGTGTAACATGGCTCGTATAGTAATTTTAGGCGCCGGCATTGGCGGTGTACCAATGGCTTATGAAATGAAAGAAACGGTAGGGAAAAAGCATGATGTGATTGTGATTTCCGATACACCTACGTTTCATTTTGTGCCGTCAAATCCTTGGATCCCGCCGCGGTGGCGTAAGCCGGAAGAGCTGAAGATTGAATTAGCGCCGATTATGAAAAAGAAAGGTATTGAATTCATTCAAAAAGCGGCGTCAAAAGTAGATCCTGTAAACAATCAGGTGCAGTTGGCAGATGGCTCTGCCGTTCCTTATGATTTTCTGGTCATTGCGACCGGTCCTCGCTTGGCATTCGACGAAGTGCCCGGTTTAGGTCCTGAAGGCTATACATCATCTGTCTGCCATGTGGATCATGCCGAAGTTGCGGCTCGGGACTGGGATAAATTCATGGAAAATCCGGGGCCTATCGTTATCGGTGCGGTTCAGGGGGCATCCTGCTATGGTCCTGCGTATGAATATTTAATGATTATTGAAACGGAATTGCGTAAACGCAAGATTCGCGACAAAGTGCCGATGACTTTTGTGACGGCAGAGCCATACATCGGTCATCTAGGCTTGGGCGGCGTAGGCGATACCAAAGGTTTATTGGAAAGCGCATTGCGTGACAAGAGTATTAAATGGATAACCAATGCCAAAGTCGACAAGATTGAAGATGGCATGATGTATGTCACGGAAGTCGATGATGAAGGCAAGGACAAGAAAAAACATGAGCTGCCGTTTAAACATTCGATGATGTTGCCTGCCTTTACCGGTGTTGATGCTGTGCGAAAAGTCGATGCGGCGGGACTGGTCAATCCGCGCGGTTTTGTTCTGGTCGATAAGTATCAGCGCAATCCGACTTTCAAAAATATTTACTCGGTCGGCGTCTGCATCGCGATTCCGCCGGTAGAGCCAACGCCGGTGCCGGTAGGCGCGCCAAAAACCGGCTATATGATTGAGTCTATGGTAACGGCTACGGCGCATAACATCGCCAGTGAACTGGAAGGTAAGGAGCCTAGTTATGAGGCTACTTGGAATGCGCTATGTCTGGCTGACTTCGGTGATTCAGGTGTCGCGTTTATGGCCAAGCCGCAAATTCCGCCGCGCAATGTGACCTGGTCAGCGGAAGGCAAGTGGGTGCATCTGGCGAAAATCGGTTTCGAAAAGTATTTTATGCGTAAGATCAGAAAAGGCATCAGTGAGCCATTGTATGAAAGAATGATGCTTAAACTGATGGGTGTCGTACGCTTGAAATAGAGGAGAGTAAATGACTATTGATCGTATGGTATTTGCCGTAGCAGGCAGTTTTATTCTGATCAGTCTGCTGCTGGCGCATTTGCATTCTGAAAACTGGCTGTGGTTTACAGCGTTTGTCGGAGCAAATTTATTTCAATCCGCTTTTACCGGCTTTTGCCCATTAGCCATGATATTGAAAAAGCTGGGTGTCAAGCCTGGCTGTGCTTTTTAAGCATTGCTTTGCAGAAACGTAACAGCGTTTAGAAAATCGCCTGTTACGTTTCTGCCGCAAACTTTATTTTCCGGTATAATTTGCCTATTTTTAAACTCAAGGTTAAGGCGTTATGTCGGAAATCAATAAAGTAGTACTGGCTTATTCCGGAGGTTTGGATACTTCCGTCATTCTCAAATGGTTACAGGATGTCTATTCTTGCGAAGTCGTCACTTTCACCGCCGATTTAGGTCAGGGCGAAGAGGTCGAGCCGGCTCGGGCCAAAGCGCAAGCGCTAGGCATTAAGGAAATTTATATTGAAGATCTGCGTGAAGATTTCGCGCGCGATTATGTTTTTCCGATGTTCAGGGCCAATACGATTTACGAAGGCGAATATCTGCTCGGTACATCAATTGCCCGCCCTTTAATTGCCAAACGCCTCATCGAAATCGCCAATGAATCGGGCGCCGGCGCGATTGCTCACGGCGCGACCGGTAAAGGTAATGACCAGGTGCGCTTCGAGTTAGGCGCTTATGCTCTGCATCCAGATATCCGGGTCATAGCGCCTTGGCGCGAATGGGATTTAACTTCCCGGCAAAAGCTGCTGGACTATGCTGAAAAGCATGGCATTCCCGTTGAAATGAAGAAAGGCAAGGCATCACCTTATTCAATGGATGCCAATCTGCTGCATATTTCTTATGAAGGCCGTATTCTGGAAAACCCTTGGACCGAGCCTGAGGAAGATATGTGGCGCTGGACCGTATCCCCTGAGGCAGCCCCTGATCAGCCAACCTACATCGAATTGACTTACCGTCAGGGAGATATTGTCGCGATTGACGATGTTCCGCATACGCCTGCCGAAGTTCTGCAGAAATTAAACAAAATAGCCGGCGAGAACGGCATTGGCCGTCTCGATATCGTTGAGAACCGCTATGTCGGCATGAAATCGCGCGGTTGCTATGAGACGCCGGCCGGCACGGTCATGCTGAAAGCGCATCGTGCGATTGAATCAATAACACTGGATCGCGAAGTGGCGCATTTAAAGGATGAGTTGATGCCGCGTTATGCTTCGCTGATCTATAATGGTTACTGGTGGAGTCCGGAGCGCAAAATGTTGCAACAAATGATCGATGCGTCTCAGGAGCATGTTAACGGTAAAGTCAGGCTGAAACTCTATAAAGGCAATGTGATCGTAGTCGGCCGTCAGTCTGAAACAGACAGCCTGTTCGATGAGAGTATTGCCACGTTCGAAGAAGATGGCGGCGCTTACAATCAGAAAGATGCCGAAGGCTTCATCAAACTGAATGCATTGAGAATGAGAATAGCGGCTAAAAGAAATCGCTAATCATTAAACACAGCCGTACGATCTTTGAAACGTGCGGCTGTGATTTGCAGTTTGAGATGGCAAGTTTACCTTATAAAACACACGACAAATTTCATTAAACTTGTATAATTACCTGATCAGGTAGTGGCGCTGCCAATTATAAAAATAATATTTTTTCAGCCGGAATGTCGCTATTTATGGATTTCTGGTTGAGGGGAAGTGGATAATGAGCGATATGCGAGAGATAAATTCAGAGATTATTGATGCTCAGGGAGGGCGCTCTGTAATTCTGCAAACAATACCGTCGCACCAGGGATTAATGAAGGCCAACAAGTTGTTGCTGACTGTAGTGTTTTTTTTAATGACTGTCGTCTTGATATTGGGCTTTTTGTTATTTCCAACGCATGATGTTGTGCCCAATTATAGAAAAGCCACTCCATCTGAAATTTATGCCGCTGAAATGAATTCAGTATTATCTGCCGAAGTTAATACGCTCAAAGGTCAGCTTGTTGGTTTAATCAGTGGTTCAATTGAAAGTAAATTAAGGACTTTGGAAGAGAGCATACGCTTAGGCGCTGTTTCCAGTTCTCTAGGTACGATAGAAGATTTAAAGAATGACGTTAAAGTGTTGCGCTCCTATTCGGACCCTGCTCAAAAAGAGCAACCGGCTGTCGATAGTGAGCAGCTCATGCTGGAAATGTCGCAATTAAAAAATCTTATTTATCTTACTCTCGCTTCCTGTGGATTAATGTTAGCCGCAGTGGCTGGAATCTGGATTAAAAATCGTAATCGATTGCCTTATAAAGAAATCAAAAGAAGTTATTTAGGCAGAAATTAAATATTTTTCCAATCTTATACACACTAAAAAGCCGCCCTAATCTGCGATTAGGGCGGCTTTTTTATACCGGTCTAGCTAGTAAAAAACTTATTTGCTGCCCAGGTATTTGTATAAAGCGTCAAGCGCTTGATCTTCGCCGTAACCAGCTTTTTTAACAGGGCCAACAGCCATGATAGCGTCCATAGCTTTTGGCATGCCGCCTTTGCCTTCTTTAATAACTTGTTCGAATTTTGCTCTGTCCAGTTTGCCGGATTTAACCAAGTCGAACAGTTGTGGGTTTGATGCGATGTCATGGCAAGTGCCGCAACCACGACCGAAAGAGCGCTCATAGATTTTTTGACCGATTTCGATATCTTCTGAAGCGAATGCTTGCGAACTTAAAGCGATTAAGGCAACGCCCGCTAATGAACCTAATGATTTTTTCATATTGACCTCTCTTGGTGATTAAAAAAGACTGTAATCATTTATTCAATAAATACAGCCCAATTAAAAAGTTAAAGCCGCAAAGGATAGGGAATTTGGCAGTAAAATTCAATCCTTTTATTTAATTTATATAGTTATTATTTACTTGGAATCCATTATCATTAAGTTATGTGAATAATAACTGAATTGTTCAGATTATTTCATTTTTGTAAGCGCAAAAAACTATTAGCTGATAATTTAGTGCACCGTAACCGTGTGAGATTTTTGAGATATTTCAATGGGTCAAAATTAATTTCCTGAAATTTGTTTCTTCTAGAGCGGCTATTGCTTAGATAAAAACATGGTAAACTAACCGCTTGTTAAACGC
>CAYPJI010000193.1:0-4497 GCA_964411045.1 uncultured Methylobacter sp.
GACGCGTGAAACAACCCAAGACTAGTGAAATGGCAGCAGCCTTAACCGACGAAGACTGGAGCCTGCAAAGAAATATTGCCTTTCGCATGGCCTGTGTCATTTTTCGAATGGACCAAGAGCTGCGCGATTCAGTGCTGCGCGAGCTTGACCTGACATACGCACATTTCCGTGTGCTTCAGGTGCTTTTCGAGAAAGATGGACAGCAAATTGGCGATATTGCACGCAGCATCGTCATGCGCCAGCCTGCCCTAAGCCGGGTTATCGACCAAATGGAAGCGCGCAAGCTGGTACAGCGCAAACAAGACAAAGAAGACAGCCGATATATGCGGGTTTACCTGACAAAAACCGGCAAGCGCCACTACGAGCAGGCGTGGCCAGCAGCCCACCAGATCATGACGCATGCGCTAGAGGTTGTCGCAGAAGACGAGCGCACGCAGTTATGCGATGTCTTAACGCGCATGGACAACCACATGCAAGACGCGTGATCGGCCTACCGCGTTTACATTAGCGCCGACAAACGCTTGACCAACTGTGCATGCAGTACCGGGTCGCCGGCGGCGACCACTGCCCCGCCCTGCTGGGCGTCGCCGCCGTCCCAGGCAGTCATGACGCCGCCTGCCCCCTCAATAATGGGTATCAATGCCTGCACATCGTAAGTCTGTAACCCAGCCTCGATGACGGCATCGACGTGACCCGACGCCAACATGCAATAGGCGTAGCAATCGCCGCCGTAGCGCAACAATTGAACGTCTTCAGCGACGGCATTGAACGCGACAAGCTGTCCGGGCGTGTCGAAAATCTGTGGCGAAGTGCACATTAACCGAGCCGACGACAAACTGTTGCAGGCCCGGGTCGTAAGGGGCTGGCCGTTACACCAGGCACCACCGGGTGCGCCAACAAAACGCTCGCGCGTGTAGGGTTGATTCATAACCCCCAATATCGGCCGCTGGCCATCATTCAGGGCAATCAGCGTTCCCCATAATGGCATGCCCGTAATGAATGCCCGGGTACCGTCGATAGGGTCGAGTACCCAGGTCAACCCGCTGCTGCCCGTTACGTTACCCTCTTCTTCGCCAATAATGCCGTGGTCGGGGTAGGTATCAAGAATCAACTGCCGCATGACGCGTTCGGCAGCCTTATCGGCCATGGTGACCGGGTCGAAAAGCTTGCCGCCTTTGTCTTCTACAGGCAGCGCCGACCGAAAGTACGGCATGATTACTTTGGCAGCAGCGTCAGCCAGCGTTTCGGCAAACTGCCGATATTCGTTCAGTTTTTCAGGGCTCATGGATTCAACACAGGAAAAAATTAGGGCTGGCAGATGATTATTTTGAGTCGAGACAAGCAGGTCAGTCGAGCATGACCAATTGCTCGTCACGCGTGAAAAAGCTGTTGCGATACCAAAGGGTAACCAACACAGCGGTAATCGCCGTGGCAGAGGTCAGCATGAACATGACCACCAGTTGGTAATTAACGGCTTGGGTGGGGTCGGCACCCGCTAGAATCTGCCCGGTCATCATGCCGGGCAACGATACAACACCCACCACTGCCAGTGCGTTAACGGTGGGAATCATGGCTGCACGCATGGCCTGGCGAACCACGGTAGCCGACGCTTGAGCGGGGCTGGCACCCAAAGCAAGGCCAGCCTCGATTTCGTCTTTTCGTGCTTCAAACTCTGAACGCAAACGTTCGGCCGCCAAAGCCGCACCATTCATGGCATTTCCGACGATCATGCCAAAAATGGGAATTAAGTATTGCGGGTCGTACCACGGCGTGATGTGCACCACCAGCAGATCGACATACGCCATGGTTAAGCCTGAACCCACCAAAATCGCGCCCCCACACAGCCAACGCAACTTATGCTTTGACCCCACTTGTTCCAGCCGCCCGGTGGCAGCCATGGTGGCGGCCACGACCATGACCAGCAGTACAGCCAACACCAAATACCAGCGGTCGGTACTGAATAGCCATACCAGAACCTGGCCAATTAACAATAACTGAACGGCTGCCCGAACGGCACCAATGACCAGGCTTTTACCCAGGCCAAGACGCTGCCAGAACGACAGCCCGATCGCGACAAAAATCAAAGGGGTTGCGACGGCCAGGTTGACCCAGTCCAGGTCAATGGCACTTTCAATCGACATACTGCGGCTCCGCTGTCTTGTGGGACAAGATACGCCCGGACTCAAACTGCACAACATCGGCCTGCAACGCTGCCGTTTCTTCAAGGCGATGGGTGGCCATAATGATTGTCATACCTGATTCGGATAGTTTCTTAAGGGTGTCGATAAGCGCAGCTGCCGATTTAGGGTCGAGCGCGGAAGTGGGCTCGTCGAGCAACAAGACCTTGGGGTCTGTCATCAGTGTGCGGGCCAGTGCTACGCGTTGCTTTTCACCACCCGACAGCTGATTGCCCCCACGCTCAAGGTATTCACCAGACAGCTCGGCAAGTTCAAGTGCGCGCAACATACGGTCGTCATCTTCTTTAACGACCTTGCCGCGCGAGAACCGCGCCGCAACCAGCAGATTGTCGCGAACACTACCGTCGAACAAAGCGGGCGATTGGAAGGCAAAACCAATTTTCGTGCGCAAACCACGAATCGGGTAAGACTCGATGGCACGTCCTTCGAAAAGGATTTGGCCTGCCTTGGGGGTTTCCAGACGGTTCAAGAGGCGCAGGAAAGAGGTTTTGCCGCTGCCACTGGAACCGATCAGGCAAACGGGACGACCCCGCGCCAGCCGAATGCTGACATCATGCAACACAGTACGCCCCTGTCGCACGTGCTCGACGTGCGACAGCTCGAAGACATAATCGGACATTCGTTTAAGGCTTCAGGGAGCCGGGTTGGGATAGCGCTGATGAATGGCATCGATCGCTTTGAGTATGTCTTTTTCAAGCGTAACGCCGACACTGGCGATATTTTCTTTGAGCTGGCTCAGGCTGGTTGCACCCACCAGATTGCTGGTCAGGAATGGCTGATGATTAACGAAGGCTAAAGCCAGTGTCGACGGGGTCAGACCGTGGGCTTTGGCCAGCTTGACGTATTCTGAGGTTGCGGCCACAGCCTGCGGGCCTGAGTACCGTGTAAAGCGTTCAAAAAGCGTAATACGAGCACCTTCCGGGCGCACGCCACCTTCATACTTGCCCGACAACCAGCCAAAGGCCAAGGGCGAATAGGCCAACAAACCAACACCTTCACGATGAGTGAACTCGGACAGCCCGTTTTCGTAAGTGCGATTCAGCAGGTTGTAGGGGTTTTGAATGGATACGATACGTTCCAGACCCAATTCGCGAGATGCAGCAAGAAAGCGCGACACGCCCCAAGGCGTTTCGTTGGACAGCCCAACATGCCTGATTTTGCCTTCTTTGACCAGGTCGGTCAGCGCCTGCAACGTTTCTTCGATGGGTACGGTGTAAGGTTCGTCTTCGTACGGGTAGGCGGTGCGACCAAATGTTGTCGTGCTGCGGTCGGGCCAGTGCAGTTGATAGAGGTCGACATAGTCGGTGCCCAGGCGCTGCAAACTGCCGTTCAGGGCTTCGACCAGGTTGGGTTTATCAAGCTGGTTGGTGGTGCCGCGAATGTGGCTGGGGCGCCCGGCCTGACGCGAAGGGCCGGCGATTTTAGTGGCCAGCACAACTTTGCTTCGCAAACCAGTTTTTTTCAACCACGAACCGACAAAGCGCTCACTGGCGCCCGCTGTTTCAGCTTTTGGCGGCACCGGATACATTTCGGCAACGTCGATAAGGTTAACGCCCTGAGCATGCGCGTAGTCGAGCTGCTCGTGTGCCTGTGCTTCGGTGTTTTGTTCACCAAAGGTCATGGTCCCCAGACCGATCAGACTGACATCAAGATCAGTTTGCCCTAGCTTTCGATATTGCATTGTTGCTCCTTGCCGATGCTGAATAGACGGGGACCATTGTATCTAGAAGTGCGCCATCAAGCCTCGAGCAAAGAACGCAGCATCCAGGCCGTTTGCTCGTGCACACTGATGCGTTGTGTGAGCAGGTCGGCTGTCGGTTCGTCGCTGGCTTTTTGAACGGCGGGATACAGGGCCCGGGCCGTTTTGGCGACACCCTCGTGGCCCTTGGCAAGAATAGCGACCATTTCAAGCGCCTTGGGCGACGACGCGGGTGCATCGGGCAACGAGCTAAGCTTTGCGAATTCTGCGTAGGAGCCGGGTGCGGGAAAGCCCAAAGAACGGATACGCTCGGCGATCGGATCGACGGCATTCCAGAGTTCTGTGTACTGCTGCATGAACATGTCGTGCAGGCTGTTGAACATCGGACCCGTCACGTTCCAGTGGAAATTATGCGTGGTCAGGTACAAGGTGTAGGTGTCGGCCAGCAAATGGCTAAGCCCTTTGGAAATAGCCTTGCGATCTTTATCAGAAATACCAATGTCGATTTTCATGGAATGCACCTTTATCAGGTTATAGAGACGGTTCTTAATATACCAATGCCACGACGACAATAACGACGCCAAGCACAAGATTTACTGA
>CAYPJI010000194.1:0-2868 GCA_964411045.1 uncultured Methylobacter sp.
CCACTTTTCTACAAATTCTTTATCATAGAGTTTTTCTTCGATGATTACATTGATCCAAGCTAGTAAATAGGCGCTATCCGTAGCAGGCTTAACCTGCAGAAAAATGTCCGCTTGATCACTGTAGCTATTACGGCGTGGATCTGTGACGATTAGTTTTGCGCCTCTCTCTAGAGCACCTTTAATCCACAGGTACTCAGCCACCCATCTTTGCGGACCCGGAGCGTGGCCTAAAAGCACGATGCATTTGGTATTCTCAAAGTCTGGAAACTGCCAAAAGCCGTAGGTCGCTTTACTGGGTACTGTGGAATTGGCTAAACATACGTATCCCGTCCAAGTCCAGTTCGGGCTCCCCAGTAGATTCATAAATCTTCGTGAGGCTGCGCCGGCGTTAGAGCTCCAGCCATAAGTGCTGCCGATTGTTTCCGGCCCGTCTTCGGCTATCAACTGCTTCATCTTATCGGCAATCTCATCTAAAGCTTGCTTTGTGCTAATTTGTTCCCACTGACCCGAACCACGCTCACCGACTCTTTTTAGCGCATGCCTTAATCGGTCTGGGTGGGTAATATACTTATTTGCGTTGGCACCCTTGACGCAGATCGAATTCGGCGTGAGAGGGTGATCCGGATTTTTTTTGATCGATATCACCTTACCGTCTTCAACGGTGACAAGAAGTCCGCAATTGATATCACAAGTACTGCAGATGGCCCATTTCGTTTCTTTACTCATTTTTAGTCTCTCAAAATTATTTTTACTGATTAACAATCATCTTCAGCCAGACTTAGTTATCCCGCCAATTCGCAGTGGCGACATAACGGATGAATCAACATTAATCTAGGCATGTTAATTTGTAAAATATTGATTACCTATAATTAAATAGGCTAAAACTATTTATTAGTTGAAGATGTAACAATTTTTAATCCATAGGCAATACCTATGTTTTCATAGATAATTAGTCTTTTACAAACTAACTTAATTTATTATATGATTTATTAAGACACATCAATAAAAGGCTTGCGCTCATTAGTTTACCTTTCTAAAGCCAAAAAAATAAATCCGTGTCACTTTAATAACTTTATGACAAATCTAGTAGTAAGTATATATATACAAAAATTTTGATCTGATTGAAGGTACAGGCTTTTCTCAACTTCTTACGCTAAGATAAAATAATTAACGGCGAGACAGGATGTTTGTATTTGAGGTAGTACACAATGAATAATATGAAAAAACTCTTTTTAGCGCTTGGGCTGTTATTTTTATTGATTCAACTCATAACATTTATACTGGTTGGAATCAAAGGTATCTGGTCAGGCTATTGATTATTAAACACATAAGCCAAGCCTAAATCGAACACGAAATGTATTTCAGGCATTTCAAACGTATCAAGTTACCTAAGAAAGCTTTTAAATAATGGTAGCAAATGGTCCTAACTCGATACGATCCTATAAAAGGAGAAACAGAATTTGGAAAATATATTTAAAAAACAGTATTATCGATTAACAGAAGCAATTCGCCCGATATTATTATTCGTGTCTAAATACAGATACCAATTCGCACTAGTTTTGGGTTTTCTTATTGCCTTTATTCCTTCAATAATATTCCTTTTCTATAGCATCTTCGGTTTAAAGGAATAGCTTGATAAGCGCTTAACAACAAGTCGGCATGTGTATAAAGTTTAAGAATTTACCCAGATAGCCAAGGAAGGAAATACGAGTCGTCCGTATTGAAGTGGCTGAAACCGAGAGAGTTGTTACAAAACATCATAAAGAAAGGCAGCGACTGGCGAGAACGAGAGCGGGCCTAAACGATTATGCTGTTTGCCGAAGGGCACATGACGTTCGAAGTGGCGAATAGCAAGGTGTGCTGGTGGAGACGATCCGAGAGCGATGGAGCAAATGGTTCAAAAAAGATTTCGCCAGCTTCACCGACCAGCCGCATAGCGGCGCGCCGAGCAAGTTGAGTGATAAACACCGCGTGCGGTTAATGAAATGGATCGACGCCGAACCGTTAACCAGTCGGGTCTTGGTCAATCGCTTGAAAAGCGATTGTGGTGTTGGCATCAGTGCCGGCACCTTGCGTAACGAATTGAAACGGATGGGGCATGTGTGGAAACGGCGCGCTACATAAAAAAAGCGCGATCCCGAGCGCCTCGCGCAAGCCCAACGCGACATAGAGACTTTCATTGCCCAAACGCAAGCCAGCGCGATCGAACTGACGCAGGTCGACGAAGCCAGCTTTGCCCCGAACCGCTCGGTCTGGACCCAAAGCGGCGCAATCCATGCCGTCACGGCAAAACAGGGGCAGCGGCTGAATGTGATCGGCGCCTTGCTGTCGTCAGGCAAGTTGGTCATGGCGAAGTTGTGGCAAAGTGTCAATGGGTTATGGTTCTTTGCGTTTTTGATGGCCATGTTGGAAAGGATCAACAAGCCTCCTTAGTCGTGATCTTGGGCAATGCCTCCATTCACATGGCTAAGAAACTCAAACCTTATTGGGACCTCTTGGAAGAAAAAGGGATGCAATTTTATTTCCTGTCCCTTTATAGTCCCGAGCTGAACCGGATTGAGCTGCTTTGGCACAAGATGAAATACGAGTGGCTCCAATTTAAGCTATATACGCCGGAGGAATTGGAAGAGGCTATCGAGAGGGTATAAAAGTTTTTGTGTAAAGGGCCATAAGGTAGGCAACGGCTGTTCCTTCTAAACAGGAGTAAAAAATGACCGTGCCAAAAACCCTCTCGCCCGAACTGCTCGATATCCTACTATCGGGTTATCAAAAACCCGAAGATTTGCTTGGCGAAAACGGTCTTCTAAAGCCATTGACGTCGGCATTGGTCGAGCATGCACTGGAAGCCGAAATGACCGCACACCTCGG
>CAYPJI010000194.1:2878-4495 GCA_964411045.1 uncultured Methylobacter sp.
GTGACCCATACCCGCGGTACCCGCAATGGCAAGAGCCGCAAGACACGTAAAGGCGATGTTGGTGAATTGCTGATTCAGATTCTGCGCGATCGCTCCTGGCGGCTTCGAATCACAGCTCATCGCCAAACACCCAGCGCGTTGGACGAGCTTCGACGACAAGTTCATTTCACGTTAGGCCCGTGGACTGACAGTACGGGAAATTCAGAGTCATTTGGAAGAATTGTATGGCGCCGAGGTGTTTCCTGCGTTGATTTCCTCGGTGACAGATGCCGTCATAGACGAAGTCAAAGCCTGGCAATCCCGTCCGCTCGACCCCATCTATACGATCGTCTATCTGAACTGTATCCACATCAAAATCCGCGATATCGGCGCCGTGCGGGTGAAAACCGTCTATCTGGCGATAGGGATCAACCTAAATGGGGAGAAGGAAGTGCTGGGACTGTGGATCGCCCAAACCGAAGGCGCCAAGTTCTGGTTACCAGTCGCCACCGAACTTGTGTCGATGGACTGAAAGGCTTTCCCGAAGCCATCGAGACCGTATAGCCTCAAACCGATGTCCAGCTTTGCATTGTGCATAGAGTGCGCAACAGCTTGAGTTATGTCAGTTGGAAAATGCGCAAACAGGCCGCCGCCGACCTCAGGCGTATTCCAAGCCGCCACCGTCGTCGAAGCCGATCAACGACTGGCAGAATTCGAGACCTTCTGGAGCGCAGCCTATCCATCCATTGTCCAGATTTGGCGGCGCAACTGGGATCGCATCATCCCGTTTTTCGACTATCCACCGGAGATTTGCCGGAACATCTACACCATCAACGCCATCGAGTCGGTGAACATGAGTTTGCGGAAAATCACCAAACCGCGGCTCGTTTCCCAGTGATGAAGCCTTATCAAAGCTGTTCTATCTTGCTCTGATGAATATCAGTAAATATGGACCCTGCCATGGCATGACTGGAAAGCCGCTTTAAATCGGTTTAGCATTCAATTTGACGACAGGATGCCAAACCATTAATCAACCCCGTTCACACAAAATTCAGGACACCCTCGCTATCGATGAAATTGGCGAAGGATTCGGTGATTTATACAAGCTGCAAGAAATCTCAGGGTTGTTTACAGAGGGGTTGATTGAAATAAGCGGTGAGTATTTCATAAGGGGTAGCATTATTCAAACTCTTATGAGGCTTTCCGGTATTGTAGAAGTTAATGAAACGAATCAATTGAAGGCGACGGTCAGCGCTGTCCTTAAAGCAAGTCTGATTGTGCCACATCTCCATTAAGGTGCGAATGACCCGTTCAGCTTTACCGTTGGTTTGAGGCCGAATGACACGGGTAAACTTCTGGCCGATGCCGTGTTGCAGGCAGGTTTGGACAAAGGCATGCTGGCCTGTGCCCTTGTATTCCTTGCCATTATCCGAATAAGCGTAATCGATTTGGTACGGACACTGGGCAATGACGGTTTCCGTGAGAAAGTGGGCGGCGCTGTCCTGGGTTTTATCCGGCAGGATCTCGGCATACAGTTCCCGGGAGAAGCCATCAATGGCTACAAACAAGTACTCGCGAGGTTCGTTGGCGGATTGTCCTTTCAGTAAGGGGAGCCGCTTGGTATCAAAGTGGACCAGC
>CAYPJI010000195.1:0-4494 GCA_964411045.1 uncultured Methylobacter sp.
TATGGGTAATCCGGTCCATCATTAGCATATTTGGTAGAGGCAATTGCGCATTTTTCGGCCCGTATAGCTCCCCCCTACCGGACTTCAATAATTCTTCGCGCGTAAAACTATGCTGTTTCTCCATAATATTTATGTACCTAAGTTAATAATTATTCTTGTATCAAACACGCATTATCTAACAGACACCAAAAAAAATCAGCTCAATTTTTAGCCCGGTAGCACATCCAGCATGAAATCTTTTATCCTGAGCGCTTTCCTGTGCATACGCTCCTGATAAATCATGATGTAAGAAAGCACTGAAGATACATATTTTCGGGTTTCCTTAAATGGAATGGTCTCTATCCATATGTCCGCCGGCACAGTCTCGCCGCTAGGCAGCCACTGCCCTACCCGCCTGGGCCCTGCATTATAAGCGGCAGTTGCCAGTGCGAAATGACCGTTAAACCGGTCCAACAGTTGTCTGTAATAAAAGGAACCGTATTTGACATTAATACCGGGATCAAACAGGCTTGCCTCGGATTGCCAATTCTCACGAAGGTCCCGTGCAATTTGCTGGCCCGTTTTCGGCATAATCTGCATAAGACCTCTGGCGCCGACCGGCGACTCGGCATACCTGTCAAACACGCTCTCCTGGCGAATGAGGCCGAAAATTACAGCCGGCTCAAGATTGTGTCTATACGCATTATTACTGACTTCATTGAGATAATTGACCGGGAACCGTAGCCCCATGTCATCCCAGTAATCGGCCTTAGCCAGCGTAAAAATAGCTGCTTGATTCCATTGCCACTGTTGAGCCAATTTGGCCGCAATCATCAAGCGCTCTTTGGGCAGTTTTTTGACGGCAAACCACCATTGCCGTTGCGCTTCTGGCATACGCCCCAGAAAATCGAGCTCCCGGGCTATTTTAAAGTCACTTTCTTCGGCCAGTGCTTCAAGCTCATTCTCTGACAGAAAAACAGGTTTATCAGCTAACTGATAAGGCTTGCTGACGGTGTCGGCTGCAAGAAAGCCGTAAAAACTCCGGTCTTCAGCAAGATGATTGTAGATAGTCTGTGCCTGCAACACATCGCCCGTTTTAGCCAGCGCGCGAGCTTGCCAGTACTGCCATCGGGGCTCCAGCCGCTCCTGATCCGTCAAGCCCGCCAGCGCATCGGCAACATGTTGCCAATTCTGTTCGAGCAAGGCGGCTCTGGCTTTCCATTCCCTGACCTCCGCATCGACATTGGCCAATCGGCTCAGACGATCATAGGCTTTTTTATTCTTATTAAATGCCAGGGCCAGAGCGAGTCTTCGTTCGATTCGCTGGTCCGTTTGCGCATCTATAGCGAAATTGTATTTCCTGCCGTCCCAGATTTGCATCGCCAGCTCGGGATCTGTTTTGGCCATTCTATCGACAGCATGCGCAAAGATACGCCCACCCTGCCGGTCCGGGTTGATCCCTAAAGTATCGCTTCCTATTAGCTCGGGCTTTTTATGAATTTGCAGCCACACATCGGCAATAGCCTGATCCGTTAATAAACGCTTCAGATACTCCGCCAGCTGGACATTGTTTTTCCGCAATGCCAATTCGAAGCGTTGCCAGATCAACTCCTGCGTAAAAAGCGGCGACTTGATCAATACTGACGTCAATGCATCGCATTCCTTAGGCAGAGATTTCGCCACTGCCCACAGGCGCTTTGCTTCATTCAATGCCAGTTGAGTATCGCCCGTCAGATATTTGGCCCAGTAAAACTGACATTCCAGCGCGCTGTTGCCGCTTGCCTGATAATGTTGAAGAAATTCGCGCCAGCTTTCATGCTGAGCCAGATAGCTCAGCCATTGAGACCTTAACAAACCGGCATAACGCGTATCTTTGTATTCCGATAAAAATCCCAGAATTCCGCTCGTCTGATGCAAATTATTCTTTAGCCACTGATAGTGCAGATACGGATACAAAGGATAGCCTTTTAAAGACAGGGCGAGGTCCCAAAATGCCTCGCTTTTTCCTTGGGCAATCAACTTTTCCGCTTGCAGAAAATCAGCTCGTTGCTGTTCCAGCGTATTTCCCGATACGTTAACTGGCAAGGTCAGAACGCACATTAATAACAAATATCCGTACCGGTATTTCTTCTTCATAATTTTTAACAACAGTTTTAGTTATTCTCTTAAAGATGTCAGACAGATATAATGTGCGGTTTATAGAACGCATCATACCTATCGTGCAAACAAAGCATCCCTCAAAACAGGCCACGCAATATTACGGCTGGGATTATATCTTTCAAATCGTTTCAGAGCACAAAAAACCGCTGATCAATGCGCATCTGATCGCGATCCTGGCGACTATCGCCAGCGTACCGGTTCCTTTGCTGATGCCGTTGCTGGTCGACGAAGTCCTGCTGAACAAGCCCGGCATGACCATCGCATTCATCAATTCGCTGACTCCGGCCCACTGGCACACGCCGATCCTTTATATTGCGGCCGTTTTGCTGGCAAGCCTGCTGCTGCGCATTTTTGCGATTATTTTCAATATCATTCAGGCCCGGCAGTTCTCCTTTATTTCCAAAGATATCATTTTTCGTATCCGTAAGAATCTGATCAGACGTCTGCAGACGATTTCCATGTCCGAATACGAAAGCCTGGGAACAGGCACTGTGGTCACGCACCTGGTGACGGACCTGGATACGATTGATACCTTCATAGGCTCTACCATCAGCAAATTGCTGATAGCCGCCCTGACCATCATCGGCACAGCCGTCATTCTGCTATGGATGCACTGGCAGTTGGGTTTGTTTATTTTATTATTAAATCCTGTCGTGATCTATTTCACGCGCATCATTGGCTCGCGCGTTAAAGATCTGAAAGCCAAGGAAAATTCCGCTTACGAAGTATTTCAACAATCGTTAACCGAAACGCTGGAAGCGATTCATCAAATCCGCGCCAGCAATCGCGAGAAGCATTACTGCCAGCAATTGATCGAATCGGCCCGCTCGGTGAAAGATTATTCAATGATCTTTGCCTGGAAAAGCGATGCGGCCAACCGGATGAGCTTTCTGGTATTCCTGTTCGGCTTCGACATGTTTCGCGCCTGCGCCATGCTCATGGTTTTCTATTCCGACCTCAGCATAGGCGAAATGCTTGCCGTATTCGGCTACCTCTGGTTTATGATGGCGCCGGTCCAGGAAGTGCTGAATATTCAATATGCGTTTTACGCGGCCAAAGCCGCTCTAAGACGCATCAACCGCCTGAATGCGCTGCAGCAGGAACCCCATTACCCGCATCTGGAAAATCCGTTCCTGAATAAAAAAACCGTCTCCATACGCGTCGACAATCTGCACTTCAGCTATGGCGATGAGCAAATACTGAACGGCATCAATCTGGAAATCAAAGCCGGCGAAAAAGTGGCGCTGGTCGGCGCCAGCGGCGGCGGCAAATCCACACTGATACAAACGCTCATCGGCCTCTATCCGTCCAGCGCCGGCCGGATTTATTTTGACGATGTCCCCATCGACCATATTGGCCTTGAGGTTGTCCGGGAAAATGTCGTAACCGTCCTGCAGCAGCCTATTCTGTTCAACGATACCATCCGCGCCAACCTGACACTGGGCAGGCCTGCTACGGATGCCGAATTATGGCACGCACTGGCGATCGCGCAATTAAAAGGCACGGTCAGCGACCTGGAAAAAGGGTTGGATACGGTAGTCGGCCGTCATGGCATGCGGCTTTCCGGCGGCCAACGGCAACGCATGGCCATCGCCCGGATGATAGTCGCCAATCCCAAAGTCGTGATACTTGACGAGGCCACTTCGGCACTCGATAGCGAAACAGAACATAAATTGCATCAGGCCCTCGCCGATTTCCTGAAAGGCCGCACGACCATCATTATTGCGCATCGTCTAAGTGCCGTAAAACAAGCCGATCATGTCTATGTATTTGAAGGCGGCAGCATTTGCGAACAAGGCCGTCACGAAACTTTAATTAACCAGAAGGGTCTTTACGCCAAGCTTTATGGAGATTATCAATAGTCATGGCTGAAGTATACGATCTGCACTGTCACTCAACGGCTTCCGATGGTGCGTTATCGCCAACGGAACTCATAAAACGCGCCCATGAGCAAGGCGTTACCTCACTGGCTTTAACCGACCATGACACGACAGCCGGACTCGCCGAAGCCCGAGCTGCGGCGGCAGCAAGCGGCATCAAGCTGATATCCGGCATCGAACTTTCCACCAACTGGCACGACAAATGTTTTCATATAGTCGGCCTGGGGATCGATCCTGATTATGGCCCATTGGCTCAAGCCACTCAGAATCTGCAAACCGTGCGTCTGGAACGCGCTGAAAAAATCGCCCAGAAACTCGAGAAAAAACGTATTCCCGGCGCATTCGAAGCCGTCAAGCGAGCAGCCGGCGACAGCATGATCACACGCACCCATTTTGCCGACTTCCTGCTGTCACAGCACCACGTGTCAACGCAGCAGGAAGCTTTTGACCGTTATCTGGCCCGAGGTAAACCGGC
>CAYPJI010000196.1:0-4480 GCA_964411045.1 uncultured Methylobacter sp.
GAAAGCGCCCGGCTTGGCCGTCGTAACGAAAAGGCGGTCGCCTTTGTCATTGAAGCCCATTTCCAACGGCAGACCTTGACCGGTGCCGACAAAATCGAATACCTGATGAAAACCGAAATCCCTGGATTGAGGGCGCCAGGTCACGGTCCAGAGCGTGCCTCCGTACATATTGTCGATGTACGCCAGTGGAGGGTTTTGACCCGGTGCAAAGAGAATTTCAACGGGTGCTTCTCCCGAAGGGGACGGTTTGGTGGAGAGTTTATGCGTCGAAAGAAGTTTCTGTGTCGACGCTTCGATGATTGTGACGGTCTCGCCGGCGTCTTTGGGGTCGCTCGGGTTTACCGTGCTGGTGACGAATAGCCGGTCCAGTTCATCGTTCAACATGATGCCGTGCGGATACTTGATGAATTTATCGGTGGAGTCGCCGCTGTCAATGGTTGCTATGGGTTTGTCTGTCTGGGCGTCGCCCACGATAATGTTGCTGGAGCCCATGCAGCTCAGGAACCAGCGCTTCTTGTCGGCTGAGAAGGTGAGGTCCTCCCCGACCTTGCAGTCTGGAACCGGCACGATCGTTTTCGATTCGGGAAATTTCGCTACGTCATAGATGTAGAGTTCGGAGTGTCCGAGCGAGGTGACATAAGCCTTGGTCATGTCTCTGTTGTAAAAGATATGGTGCGCCACGAAATCCGGGGGCAGCGGGGTATCTTTGATGATCTTGTTAAAGTTCGGCGATTTCGGGTCGACGTCTATGACGGCGATGCCTTCGCGCCGGTCTGGCTGGCCAACCTTGCTCTCGTAATTGAGCAGTGCCAGCAATTCCGCGCTTGCGGTGACGGGGACACTTAGCGCCGTTGCGCATAGAGCAAATATCTTAAAGGCTTGTTTCATGGATTTTTCTCCAGTGTTCTATCCGGTTAGCGGGCAGGCTGGGGTTGCTAAACCCGGCATTTCGAAGCCGTCCTGAAATTTAGCAAGCTATCAGATTGACATACTGCGCCAAATTTCGTTTCCCTTCCATCGTGTCCGTCAATACTTAAATGCTTGCAAATTTTTGATGGCGCAATCCTTTGCCGGGAGTGGGGCACAAAAAATATTTCCGATCTGGAGTTGAAAATTAGCTTACCCGATACTATATCTTTTACATGATCAAGCAGAATTGCATTAATCATTGCTCTCCTTAGACCTATCTATTGAGCCCCTTAACCGGGGCTTTTTTTTTGCCTTTCGCAGTGATGGCAATTTTGTGCGGCAGAAGCTGCACAATCAGGGGTACCGCGCAGAGGCCATTTTCGGAAAAAAGTGAGATAGGGTGCGATTGCCTTTTTTGGAAAAGGCTGAGTGTCGTCAAAGAGCCTTCCCCATGATAGAATCCGTTAGGGTGCACTGATGTGCTATTTTGTTAAGTAGGCTGCAGGCACCCTCGTTTAGCTTCTTCTGAAGCGTTATTGGCGTGGTGCTCATTAACTCAAAGAGTTAAACAAGGATCGCCCGTTTTTTATGAATAATCGAGTCAGGTCTGAAAGCAATGTTAATTGCTTGATATTCAGAATCGATCAATGGAATAAATAAGGAAAATAAAAATGAATCGAGTCATTGGAATAGCTGGAACATGCTTGTTATTAACTGCCTGTGGGGGGCAAGGTTTACCCGGAGTTCAAGTGGGCAACATCGGCGGCATTAATGTCGATGCCGCTATGGGGGCTGCGTCCGACCTCGGGAAGGCTGCAACTTTGACGGACGAAGAAGTGAAAGAATCTTCCCGGCAAATGCGGTTGTATGAAGAACAATCCAAGGAAACAGTCGCGCCTGCATCGAGCGAGTATGCGCAGCGGCTCGCCAAGTTGACCGACAAATTCCGCAAGTATGATGGACTGGATATCAACTTCAAGGCTTATCTCAGCGACAGCGTTAATGCCAATGCGACGGCAGACGGCTCGGTGCGTGTCTACAGTGCATTGATGGACCTGATGACTGACGAAGAGTTGCTGTTTGTTATTGGTCATGAAATAGGTCATATCAAAAACGGCCACGCCGGAAAAGAAATGCGTACTGCCCTGGCTCTAAGCGCAGCCCGTAAAGGCGCGGCCGCGAGCGGAACAGCCGTCGGTTCTCTTGTCTCCTCCGAATTGGGCGGGTTGTTGGAATCCGTCCTGAACGCCCAGTATTCCCAGAGCCAGGAAATGGATTCGGACGATTACGGACTGCAGTTCATGCGTAAAACAGGCGGCGATCTGAGAGCCGCAGAGAGTGCGCTGCATAAGCTGGCCGAATTGAGCGGAGGTCAGCATTCAATCCTGTCTTCTCATCCTGAACCTGGCCAGCGTGCCGAGCGTATGGCGCAACTCGCCAAGCAGGAGTAAATGTAATAACACTGTAGGCTGGGGTGCTAAACCCAGCGTTTCGGAGCCGCCAAAGCCGGGTTTCCGCTAAGGCTCCGACCCAGCCTACACATTTTGCAGGTTTCTTAATGTCCGTTTCAAAGTTGCCGGCGAAGCAGATATGAACAGATTCTCAATTCTTTGTTACGCAATGCTTGCTTGTACAGCCTTTTCGTCTCTGGCAGCCGTGCCGGGACTCGATCTCTCGGTAAAAATTAATCCGGACATAAACGAGTTCTCTGCCGAGGCCGAGCTTAAATTAGAGGCCGGCGAAAAGTATGTATTCGGGCTTGCCCCCGGATTGGAGCTTGATTCCGCCGAAGCGGATGAGGTTGCGGCGCTTTCCCGCAACATCGGGAGTGCCAATCAGCCGCGCTTTGAGCTTACGCTGCCCAAGCAATTTTCGGCGCATAAATTGAGAATCCGCTATCACGGACGCCTTTCGAAACTGAATCCCGAGGAGCATCGGGATACCTTGGCACCTTTGCCGCCCATGGCTTCCAAAGAAGGCAGTTATTTGCCAGCCGGGAGCGGCTGGTATCCGGAGCCGGGAGCGTTTTTCAGTTACCGGCTTGCCGTCCAGACTCCTGCAGGCCAGATAGCGGTGGCGCCCGGCACCACAAGCCGCGAGGAGGTAAAGGGAGATAGCCGCACCGCTCTGTTCACCATGGATCATCCGGTTGAAGGCATCGATCTCATGGTCGGGCCTTACGCCCTGAAGGAGCGTGTCATTTCAACCGATACCGCTCATGTTATTTTGCGAACCTATTTTCATCCGGATATCGCCGAACTCGCGGACAGTTATCTTGATGCGTCAAAGAGCTATCTGCAGCGTTATGCAAGCCAGATCGGCGCGTATCCCTATAGCCATTTCAGCATCGTTTCCAGTCCATTGCCGGCAGGGCTTGGCATGCAGTCACTGACTTATCTCGGGCGCGATGTGCTCAAACTGCCGTTCATCAAGGCGACTTCGCTGGGCCATGAGGTTCTGCATAACTGGTGGGGCAATGGCGTGTTCGTCGATCCTGCCGATGGCAACTGGTCGGAAGGTCTTACGACTTTTATGGCCGACTATGCCTTTAAAGAGGATGCAGGTCCCGAAGCCGCGAAGGATATGCGCTACGGCTGGCTGCGGGACAGACAGGCGATTCCGCCCGGTGAAGAACGGCCGTTGTCCGCCTTTCAATCACGGCATCATGTCGCTTCGGCAAATGTCGGCTACGGCAAGGCGGCCATGATGTTTCTTGCTCTGCGGGACTGGATTGGCCATGACAGCTTTTATTCGGCTTTGCGCCAATTCTGGCTTCAGCATCAGTTCAAAGCGGCCGGTTTTAAGGATCTAAGGCAGGCGTTTGAGAAGAGTTCGAGCGAAGATTTATCAGGTTTCTTTGCGCAGTGGCTTGAGCAGACCGGCGCCCCTTTGTATTCATTGAACTCGGCGTTTTTTGACGGGAAAGCATTACATCTGGCTATTGGCCAGACGCTGCCAAAAAATACAACGCGCCTTCCGGTGCGAGTCTATTCCGCGGAATCGCATGAAGACTTTTTTCTGGACCTCAGCGGTCAGGCGTTTAAGGCGACTCTGGCGCCTGAAGCAGAGCCGCTCGCGCTGTCAATCGATCCCGACTTCACGGTTTGGCGCGCTCTTGCCTCGGAAGAATCCCCGCCTATTCTCAGGGATGCAGTTGCAGGCAGGCATCTGGCCTTGCTGGTCCTGAACGATAAGCTGGCGATGGCCGCGCTGTTATTTACAAAAGCCTTCGCTGAAGGCGAGGTAGAAAAAGTATCAGAACAGCAGGCAACGCAGGATAAGTTTGTCATCGTTTTGGGCGAGCCACTGGAAATAGATACCTGGCTGTTGCGCAGCAAACTGCCTCCACGGCCAGCCGTTGTTTCGGCTGGCGACATTCAGGTGTGGATGGTCAATCATCCCGCCAGGCATGTTCTCGTGGTTTCAGTTCATGATCAGGATGATAAAACTCGCTTTTCGCTTGAGACTATCGGCAAGCGGCTGCCTCATTTAGCCCGATACTCCTGGGTAACCTTTGAACAAGGGCAAACCAGGCTTCGAGGAATCTGGCCGGCAGAGCCGCCGCGCTATT
>CAYPJI010000197.1:0-4478 GCA_964411045.1 uncultured Methylobacter sp.
TTTGAACGGCACGACGCCGCAGCCCGCATCACACTCGATATCCATGCACACCCATTTGTTCGGGCTGGCATGTTTATGGTTGGCGTGCTGACGCATGTTGTCGCCCGAAGCGGTAACGGTCTGTCCGAACAGGACCTGCCCTACATCGATCGTGATGTTCTTGTTTTTATTGACTGCTTCGGCAATCTGCGCGGCACCCGAGGAGAATTTGAAATCCCCTTCCGTGCCATAGCTGTGGAACTGAATGTGCGTCAAGTGCATCGGCAGGCCGCCGATACCCTGAATCGTATCGAGCGTAGTGTCCATATTGCCGGGCACACCCAGGTTGCAGCCGTGCACATGCAATGGATGCGTGATGCCCAGTTGCTTGACCGCCGTGGCCAGCACCTGAAGAATCTCGCGCGGGCTGACGCCGTAATGGCTGTTTTTCTCGTCCAGATCCAGCTTGCGCTGATTGAACTTGAAAGCGCTGATGCCGCCCGGATTGACGACTTTAATGCCGATGGCTTTGGCTGCGTTCAGCGTCCAGGCTACATAATCATTGATCGCTCTCTGGTCTTTTTTGGCCGTCAGCATGCGCAGCAAATAGTCGTCACTGCCCAGCATGGCGTAACCGCCTTTATCCAGAATGGGAATGTCGGCCATTTCCATGTGCGCCTGACGCGCGTTGACCGGCAATACAGCGGGCTCGAAAGCCGTGGTATACCCCATTTCGGCATAACGGTAGCCGGTCACAAATGTGCTGGGCATGGCATGACCGCAGCCGGAACGCGTCACATCGGTACGGTGCACAGGGTCCTGACGATGATCTTCGGGCAGCATGGTCCTGGCGATATTGCCTTTGCCGCCGCCGATATGCGTGTGCATATCGATCGCACCCGACATGACCACTTTACCGACCAGATCGTATTCCTTATCAACTTGAACGTCCGGGCCCGGTTGATTAACGATACGCCCGTCTTTGATGTAAATGTCCTGTTTCTTGCCATCGATGCCGCTGGCAGGATCATAGACAGTTCCACCTGTTAACTTTATCAACATATATTTACCTATAAAGCTTGTTCAATGGCATTCAGCACGTCAAACGTACTGGGCAGGCCGGAATCGCGGCATTTTTTCAAACGAATCGCGACCACGTTATCCATACGGTATGCATGGCCTGCATGATCAATGCCTGGGGTGCCGACCGGGATAAACACGTCCGGTTCCCTGGTGAAGGTCATGCCGGAACGGCCGATGACTATCGTCGGCAGATTCGTGCCCGGCGGCACGGCACTGACGTTGAATGCCTGCACCCACACCAGCGCATCGGCTTCGCCATTGGCGATCATCAATTCAATGTCATTCAAATAAGGGTCATATTCAGGAAAGCCCTTGGAAAAACGCGTGCGCGCCGGGAAACCCGTGGTCCAGCCGCAAACCTGATTGGCCGTCTGATCGCCTTCCTTGCCGCCTAGCGGCAAGCCCGAACAACGCGTATTCAGATCGTTAATGTCCTTGATCATTTCCGACAGCGTCTGCACAGTCAGCTCGGCCTGATTGTAAGCCAAAGCCCCGGCAGCCCAGGTCACGATACTGTAGCTTGCCGCCTTCAGTTTATCGGCGATGCCCTGCAAATCAGCGACAGCGATGCCGCCCACTGTTTCAACCCGAATCGGCTGACCTTTAACCAGGGCTCTCAATACCGCCACGACTTCAGGCAGATCATTTATGCCGCATTCAAAAACCTGGGCTTTCTTGCCTTTCGGCGAAGTGGATGCATCGCCGGAAGGCGCCTTGCCTAAATAGATCACTTCCCGATTGCCGGTATCTTCCAGAAACATGGCCTCTTCATTCCAGAGATAGCGCTCGAAAAAGCGTGGGGCAAAGCTTTCAGGATCTGCACCGACAACCAGAAGCAAATCGCAGCGGTTTTTAACTTCCGCCAGCGTAGTGTTCATCCAGCCGGAATCCTGGAGCGCCAGGAAATTGCGCCTTGCCGCATTGAAATTCATGTTATCGACAACAGCGCCGCTACGGTCGGCCAATGCCAGCAAAGCCCGCATACCGTTGACATCGGTAGCGCACCCGCCGATAACAGGTTGATTGGTGCCTTTTAACAAGGCTGCCGCTTTTGCCACGGCCGCATCGAAACTGACGGCTTTGCCATCGACTCGGGGACTGGTATCGGTAATGGCCTGTTCGAAAGCAGGCGTATTAACCGAGCAGCCATTTTCGATCACTTTCAACGATAGGCCGTCGACTCTGATTGTCAGGTCGTCAGTGCCAATACCGCAAAAAGGACTCGGTACTTCAGTTACTTCACTCACGCGCTATCCTCTTGTTGTCTCTATACAATTAAATCGTTGTTACCCAGCAGTCTGCCTACCGCTGTGTTTTTTGAGTTCGACTGCCTATACCGCTGGGTAAATGCCAGACATTCTACTCTGATTTACCATCACTGTCTCAATATACATAGACTCGTCCACTTTTCCCGATAAACATAAGGCCCAATCAAATTGGCAGTTGATGATTCATCGAAAACCGATCAAATTCAGCTGATATCAGACTTGATCCATATCCCGATTTACATTTTTAAACCTCGGACAAAAAGTTAAGTTAAAATGGCCGGCATTTTCAAACTACCGGCCATTTATCTATGTTGAAAAAAAAATTATCTGTTCTGGTAATTACATCAATATTAGCTGCCTGCGCTGTCAGCCCTACCGGCAGGCAACAATTGGTCTTCATGCCTGATGCGCAGATCAACCAGATGGGCCTGCAGGCTTTCGATACCTTGAAACAAGAAAAACCCACCAGCAATAACGGCCGGTTTATACAGGCCGCCAACTGCATTGCTCAAGCGCTCACACGCGAAGTCGGCAGCGGCAATTGGGAAGTGGTGGTTTTTGAAGATCCAGAGCCTAATGCTTTTGCCCTGCCGGGCAATAAAATCGGCATACATACCGGCATGATCCAATTAGTCGAAAATCAGGATCAATTAGCTGCCGTAATCGGCCATGAAATCGGACACGTAATGGCCAGGCACAGTAATGAACGCGTATCGCAAGAAATGGCGGTCAGCCAGGGCCTGGCGCTCATCCAGGCCGTCACCATGCCAGAAACAGCTTTAGGACAGACTGCGCTCGGCCTGCTGGGCGTCGGCGCACAATACGGCGTACTCATGCCCTACAGCCGCACGCAAGAGAGCGAAGCCGATATTATCGGCGTCGATTTAATGGCCAAAGCCGGCTTTGACCCCAGGCAAAGCATCAACCTCTGGCAAAGAATGGGGCAGGCCTCGCATGGCCAGCAACCTGTCGAATTCATGTCGACCCACCCCTCGCACAGTACCCGTATGCAGGATTTGAACCAACATATGCCGGCAGCGATGGGATTGTTCCAGCAAGCCCACTCTATGGGCAAACAACCTCGTTGCAGCTAACCGATGACACCCTATTTAAAATATCTGCATCCTTATCCGTTTGAGAAGCTGGCACAGCTCAAACGGGGCATAGTCCCGCCCAATGACAAGGAGCATATTGCGCTATCCATCGGCGAACCCGCGCATGCCACGCCGCACCTGATCCAGGAGACCTTGCTGACGCACCTGCATGGCTTATCCAAGTATCCGACCACTAAAGGCATACCTGAATTGCGGATGGCTATAGCCAACTGGCTGAGCCGGCGTTTCAACGTTCCGTCAGAATTGATTGATCCTGAAACACAGGTATTGCCTGTCAACGGCACGCGCGAGGCGTTATTCTCGTTTGCCCAGTGCGTGATTGATGCGACCGGCCCCGCGCCGGTCGTGATCATGCCGAATCCGTTCTATCAGATTTATGAAGGGGCGGCCTTGCTGGCCGGCGCCGAGCCTTATTACCTGAATACACTGGAAGCCTCCGGCTATTTGCCGGATTTTGACGCGGTCCCCGACGAAATATGGCAACGCTGCCAGCTGATCTATGTTTGCTCGCCCGGCAATCCGACCGGTTCGGTCATGGAGCGGGCCGGTTATGAAAAACTGCTCAGGCTGGCGGAAAGATACGATTTCGTCATTGCCTCCGACGAGTGCTATAGCGAACTCTACGACGACGAGAACAATCCGCCGCCGGGCCTGCTTGAAACGGCTTATGCAATGGGCAATACCGCTTTCAGGCGCTGCGTGGTTTTCCACAGCTTATCCAAGCGCTCCAACGCGCCGGGCCTGAGATCCGGCTTCGTTGCAGGCGATGCCGATATTCTGCAACAGTATTTTCAATACCGGACCTATCACGGCAGCGCCATGTCACTGCCGACGCAGCAGGCCAGCATTGCAGCCTGGCAGGATGAAGCTCACGTAATAGAGAACCGGCAGCTGTACCGCGAAAAATTTACCGCTGTCATCGATATCCTTGCCGATGTTTGCTCAATCAGCAAACCGCCGGCCGGTTTTTATATCTGGCTGAAGGTGCCGATTGCCGACACCGAGTTCACGCAACGGCTTTTCGCCCAGGAAA
>CAYPJI010000198.1:0-4478 GCA_964411045.1 uncultured Methylobacter sp.
CATCTGCAGAATGACCGATGACAGGTTCGTGCGCATGATCTCGGGCTCGGTAAACAGGGGCCGGGCCAGATAATCGTCCTTCGAGTACAGCCGGATGCAGATGCCCTCGGCGACACGGCCGCAGCGTCCGGCGCGCTGGTTGGCGCTGGCCTGCGATACTTTTTCAATCGGCAGGCGCTGGATTTTGCTGCGGTGACTGTAGCGGCTGATACGCGCATGGCCCGTATCGATAACGCTGCGGATGCCCGGCACGGTCAGCGACGTTTCGGCGACGTTGGTCGCCAGCACGATGCGGCGCTGCGGCCCGGGCTTGAACACGCGTTCCTGCTCGCTGACGCTGAGCTTCGAATACAGCGGCAGGATTTCGTACTGGGTCGGATGATGCTTCTTCAATGAGTCGGCCGTTTCGCGGATTTCGCGCTCGCCGCTCAGGAAGATCAGGATATCGCCGCGGATATCGCGCTGCAGTTCATCGACGGCATCGAGGATGGCCTGCTGCAGATCATCGCTGGTTTCATCGTCCTCTTCGTCCCGTTGCTCTATCGGACGGTAGCGTAATTCGACCGGATAGGTGCGTCCTGACACCTCGATGATCGGCGCATCGTTGAAATGATTGGCGAACCGCTGCGGATCGATCGTGGCCGAGGTAATGACCAGTTTCAAGTCGGGGCGTTTGGGCAGCAGCCATTTCATGTAGCCCAGCAGAAAATCGATGTTCAGGCTGCGCTCGTGCGCTTCGTCTATGATGATCGTATCGTATTGAGTCAGATAAGGATCGTTTTGCGATTCGGCCAGCAAAATACCGTCGGTCATGAGCTTGACCAGCGACTCGGCATGGGTCTTGTCGTTGAAGCGGACTTTGTAGCCGACTGATTTACCCATAGTCTCGCCCAACTCTTCGGCGATCCGGTCGGCTACGGTGCGCGCAGCGATTCGTCTGGGCTGCGTGTGGCCGATAAATCCCGAAGCGCCGCGCCCGATCGACAGGCAAATCTTCGGTAATTGCGTAGTCTTGCCCGACCCGGTCTCGCCGCAGACGATCACGACCTGATTGGCTTTAATCAGCTCGGCGATGTCGTCTTTCTTGGCCGTAACCGGTAAATCGGGAAAATTAATCGCAGGAATACTGGCCAGACGTTTATTGCGCAGGGCTATCGATCTTTCAATGCGGTTTTTCAGCGCATTGATGGGGTCGATCGGATCTTTGCCTTTCTGGCAGTCACTGCGCAATCTGTCCAGTTGCCGCTTGAATCCGTGCCGGTCCTGGCTCAGGCATTGAGGTAATCGGGAAGTGAGTTGTTTAATAAGATCGAGGGTGGACATCCAGTACAATCAAGGCAAATAAAGCTATTATACGTTATGTGCCCTGTTTTGAATTTTATCAATGATCAGAGTGCGGCTCACATCGGCCGCAAGCATTAATAACAGAGATGAAGGCCTAGCTTTTTTTGCAGACTGTATTGTATACCTTGAAGGATAGTATCGAAGCTGCCAGCACCAGCGTTATCGCATTGGCGAATATAATGGCCTTATCGGAAATATAGACGCCATAGACAAGCCAGCACAGCACGCCCAATGTGAATATACTGTACATGCTCAAAGACAGCGCTTCCGTATCTCTGGTTTTTATGGTCAATATGGCCTGCGGTAAAAATGAGGCTGTCGTCAATGTTGCAGCTATATAGCCAATAATCTCAGGCGTCACTATCATCGGTGTCGTTCTCTATAAATATAATTCTTTATGATGAATATTAGAAGCAGTAAGGAATTGTAAAGCTGTGTTAGATAACCACGGCCCTGTTCAGTTCAAAGCCCGGCACTGTTTTTTTGCCGGCATATCCCCTGGGATTGCATAATATTCGGGTGCCGGCTATCCTGTAGTCGGATGAGCTATGCACATGGCCGTGAAACCAGGCGTCGATTTCGTATTCATAGAACAAAGGCTGTAAGTCAAAGTCATTGCAATAGGCTAACTTTCTATGGGCACTCGGCGACTCATACCAACTCCATTGGGACGGCGCATGATGCGTAACTACAATGGTCTTGCCTGGAAATGGCTGGGCTAATTCCTGCTCCAGCCATTCCTTCGAGATTCGGTGCAATTGAGTAAAATCAGTACTGTCAAATGGCCTTCCTGCAAATCTGATTTTCCTGAAATCATTTAGCGTCCTACATAACGTATCGGCTTTTTCATCGCCTTCAATAAACAGATCGGTCCACATAGTGCAGCCTAAAAAACGAACATCCTGAAATAAAAATTCGCTGTTTTCAAGAAACCGCACATTACTGCCCTGGCACTGCTCCCTAAGCATTTGCAGCGTTTCCTGATAATCGTGGTAGTAAAACTCATGATTGCCGGCTACATAAACAACGGGTTTATCCAAGGATTTCAGCCATTCCAGACCTTGTGTGCAAACCCCGATATCGCCTGCGGCAACAATAATATCGGCATCATTATCTGACGCTTCCAACGCCCCGAATTCCAAATGTACATCAGAAAAATAATTAATCCTCACGATTTACTGCTCAATGTCCTGTATGGGAGTATAATTTACGGTTATTCTTTCAGATAACCGTAACCTTTTCCATAAAGATTATATATGTCAATTAGCCCTAGAAAAATTACTCAACAAGTTTTAATCGGCAATGTCAAAGTCGGCGGCGATGCGCCTATCGTGGTTCAATCGATGACCAATACTGATACGGCCGATGCTTCCGCAACCGCTAATCAGATTATCGAGCTGTCCAAGGCGGGTTCTGAACTTGTCCGTATTACGGTTAACTCGGAAGAAGCGGCTAAAGCCGTCGCTGAAATCCGCAATCAATTGGATCAGAAAGGCTGTGATACGCCTATTATTGGGGATTTTCACTTCAATGGGCATAAATTACTGGAAAAGTATCCAGACTGCGCTGAAGCCTTGAGCAAATACCGCATCAATCCGGGCAACGTCGGCCGCGGGAAAAGCCGCGACCCGCAATTCCAGCAAATGATCGAGTTCGCCTGCCGCTACGACAAACCGGTCCGTATCGGCGTCAACGGCGGCAGTCTTGATCAATCGGTGCTGACTCGCCTGCTGGAAGAAAACAGAAACAAGGCCAATCCTGAAGAACTGTCGGCCATCACCCGCGAAGCGATTATTGTTTCGGCCCTTGAAAGCGCAGCCAAGGCCGAAGAAATCGGCCTGGTTAAAAACAAAATCGTGCTGTCCTGTAAAATCAGTAATGTGCAGGAGTTGATCAGTATTTATGAGGAGTTGTCCAAACGCTGCAATTATGCCCTGCATCTGGGCCTGACCGAAGCGGGCATGGGCTCGAAAGGCGTCGTGTCGTCGTCCGCTGCACTATCGGTGCTGATGCAGCAAGGTATCGGCGATACCATTCGCATTTCCCTGACGCCTGAACCCGGCTCGGCCAGAACCCAGGAAGTCATTGTCGCTCAGGAGATCCTGCAAACGATGGGTTTTCGCTCGTTTACGCCAATGGTTATCTCCTGCCCTGGCTGCGGCCGCACCACTAGTGATTATTTCCAGAAGCTGGCGTTGGAAATTCAAACCTATCTGCGTGAAAGCATGCCGGCCTGGCGCAACCAATATCCGGGCGTTGAAACCATGGAAGTGGCGGTCATGGGTTGCGTGGTCAACGGTCCCGGCGAAAGCAAAAACGCCAACATCGGCATCAGCCTGCCCGGCACCGGCGAATCACCTGTCGCGCCTGTTTATGAAGACGGCGTAAAAACAGTCACCCTGAAAGGCGACCGGATTGCCGAAGAATTTCAGGAAATAGTACAGCGTTACATCGAATCGCATTACGGCGTGTAAGCCGCCATTCACCGGCTGAATACTGAATTCAGCCGGTGTCTTCAATCAGCCTTCCTGACCATCGATCCGGGCCGTAGTCAATATCGGCGCATAAACAAACACAAACAGCGAAAACGCCGCCAGCCAGGATAGCGTCGACACATATACGAGCACGCCGTACCAATCCGGCAACGCTATCGGCAATAAAACCCTGAACAAGGCCGCCACATTGATCAGCGCAAATCCGATCGCCATGGCATTAGAAACCCGAAGCGCCCTGCCGGTATGGCCTAACGATACGCGGGCCATCATACCCAACGTTAGCACGCCAATGCCGCCAACCGTAAAAGCGTGCAAGGCCAAAGTCGGCGCCACCAGTCCATAAGCGGTAAGCGCTGTCAGTGCAAAGCCTAAAATGATCCAGCCGTAGCCGATATAGAGCACCCACAATAACGGCACATACCAGATGCGCTGCACGTACCAGCCCGCTACTCTGATAATGTTAACGGCAACAGCCAGAACCGCTATCAGCGCCAGAACAATGCCCGAAATATTGAACAGCTGCAAGCCGAATACCAGTGCGGCCGCCGCAATCGACAGACCATCCATGATGGGATTTCTCACCACGCGCGCGCCCGGCAAGCCGCGTTCCGTGAAAAAAGGAAAAACGCGCCCGGCGAT
>CAYPJI010000199.1:0-4477 GCA_964411045.1 uncultured Methylobacter sp.
GCGCCTTGGTCAGGGCGATGACGTGCATCAGGCTGACGCCGGGCTTGAGCTTGACATTGAGCATGACCGCGCTGCCCACCCAGCCCACGGGCCGGTTGGCGGCGCGCTTGACGACGGTCATCAGGCGGGTGAAGTGCAGCAGCAGCCACATCACCAGCCCACCCGTGGCCACCGCCACGCCGCCCCAGCCCAGGGCACGCCAGGCGGCCCAGAGCACGGCGATGATCAGCAGGGGAATGAGAAGACGCTGAGTATTCATGGCAGGATTGTCGGCTGTATGCCGGCCTGTGCGATGACGGTTTACGCGTATGCACCCGGCGCGGATCAGGCCAAAGTTCGCGCCAGCTCCATCGCCTCCTCGATGCGGTCAACGCCGTGGATGGTCAGTGCGGCGCGTTTGCTGACCGCAATCTGCGCCAGATAGTGCATGAGGCTGTTGGGAATGCTACGCGGACCTCACCTCAGGTTGGCACTTGAATATGCGTCTACCGGATTGAAATAGCGTAGCACGGCATCACATTCTTGTCAGCCGTGAACAGCGCGCTGTCGCCAAGCCGACAGCGCAAACCCCAAGCTTTTGACCCACAAGAAAGTGCCGCAGCAGGCAAAAATAACCGCAAATCCATACGCAGGAAGAAGGTTGCGGACGTTGATCGCATGCCACGATGTGGTGTCAATATAGCCCACCATGGCAGCTCTGACGACAACAGCCCCAGCAACCGCCAACGAGAATAACCAAAGTCCTGAGTACTGAGGGTGCTGTCTGATGAAGAAGCCATACAGTGCAACACCCAACAAACCTAGCAAGCTCATGGTTGAGATCAAATAGCCATAGGGTATCCGCAGTTTCTCCAGTGCCGCCAGCTTGCTTGTTGCTTCAGGGTCCAAAAGGCTTCGTGCAGCTTGTTCGGTCCAGAAGAATGTCGCTTTGTCAATATGAACCGTAAATTCGGGGGTTTTAATTTCTGAGATTGAAGTGGGCCCCAGTGTGCTGAACTTGAAGGGCTTGCCGCCGATTTCAAGCACGCAATCCTCGGGATCACATTCGGCTTCCATGACATACCTGCTGACGTACGCAAACTTGAGATCAAGCTCAGCCAAATGACGCTCTACATCGGGTGCAGCATGGGTGGTTACGTCCAAGGAGGGTGAGGCTGGTGCAGAAAATGCTGGTTTATTCAGAGAGTTGCTGGCAATCCAGCCGCTGAGATGCATCTTGTTTTTTTCGGAGAACGCTGGTTTCAGTGTTTCGACTGAGCCCAATGTCGCTCGCCATAAGTCAATGGTTCTTCTATGGTCGGAGGACCATGCCGGTGTATCGATGGCAGCGGTTCGATTGAAGATGATCCAGTTCAAAGATTCGATGGTCGAGATCAGAAAATCAGGAACTCTGGTCAAGGCCATTCGAGGCATCATGCCGGTATTCAAGGGCTTGCATGGAATACGACTTTGCTCGCAAGCCAACTCAATGTCTTGGGACAGCGATTGGTAAAAGCGTTCGGCCGTCTGGGCGTTCGCATGAAATCCCTTGCTGGCCGCGGTGCTGAGAAGGGCCCAGGCAAACGAGGCGCCCGAAATTTCATCAGGTAATTTTTCTGGCAAATCGGATCCGAATTTTGCCCAAGAGGATGCCTTCAAAATTGGTGCGACTTGAGCGGCAGCGGGGCTGATCTTTTCGGCATACGTCAAGGCTTGCTTGGAGACCGGGACGTATGGTGAACTGGAAGGTGCATCAATTCTTTGCAGCGAACCCATGGCCTCTCGAAACGCTCCCTGGCGAAACACGTTGGTGGTCAAAGTGTCGTAGTAAGTCCATGTCGAATATACAACAATACCGCTGACAACAGAAAACCCAAACAAAAAAACAAGAGAATGTTTTGCCGAGCGTTGAACTTTTGAAATCAATGATCCATTGCTCAGCCATAAGCTTGAGAACAAGACGGCCAAGGAAGGGTATATCCAAATGGATTCTTCCCGGGTGTACCAATATCCGCCAAAAGAGAGACCTGCCAGCAAGCCGTACATTGTGGTGAACCAGGAGAATTTTTTTTGCTGAAAATCCAGCATCAGCAAACTGAGCGTCAGCAGCGCAAATACAAAGTAGAGCGGCTCCCGCATGAAAACTCTTGCTTCACCGCTCCACAGGCTGGGGTTGATGGCCAGCAAGGCCGCCAGGGCTACCGTCAACAGGCTGGAGCGGGTGGCGCGGTACACCGCTGCAGTGGTTGCAAATATGGCCAGCACATAGACAGCATATTCCACCAGCTTGTATGGCGCGTGCACTTTGTTTGAAAAGGCCGCGACAATCGACATCATGGGTCCTTTGGTCAACGTCAATTCGTTGTAGGCCCCCAACCATTGTCCGGCAATGAGTGACCGTGTCCAATTGAAGAACAGTTCACTGTCGTGAGGGGCGGCGGTCTTGACCGGAATGCTGATACCGATTTTCAGAAAAAATCCCAAGCCACACAGCATCACTACCATCAAGGCTGTTGCTATCGCTTTGGGATTGAACGCGGGGCCGTGTTCTTTGTTGTATTGATGGGGCATCATATTTTCCGATCGGGAAACACAAAGAACTTCATGCCCATGTAGGTGAAGATGGCGGTGCAGCCAGAAGCCATTAAAAAGAGCGCCAGCGTGGGTAGGAACGGGATACGCCCCAGCATTTCCGACAGCGCGCTGGAGAAAAATAGTGCGGCAATTTGCAAGCCGATGTATTTGGCCAGCGAAGATGGGCGCTTGCTGGCTTGTTTGAACGACAAATGCTTTTGTGCCAGATAGGCTGGCAAAATAGTCGCCGAGTAGCCGATGGCTCCCGCCTGCCAATGGATCTGGGTCAGGTATGCAAGCGCCCAGGTCGAAATCAGCGCATACAGAGCCGAAAACGTCCCGCCAACAAGCAGAAAAACGACAAATTGTCGGGCATCTTTCTTGTTCAGCGACAAGGCGTTCACAAGCTTAGCGCTTGCCGCGCGCAGAGGCTTCGACCACTGCCAACATGAAACCTGTGCAAGCGATTTGAACGCCGACGATCAATGTCATGGTGAAAAACACGAAATGTCGAAGCGTCGAAGGTTCTTTGATATCGGAGAAATCGTTGGCGATCCAGTCTAGCGTGATGCTGCCGGCACCCCACAAGCCGATCAGAGTCGGTATCAAACTGATCTGGAGAATGCGCTCCACAGAAATGTTGTAGAAATGGCGCCATTGTCGAGGAGGTGACAAGTAACCATGGAGCACGCCGATTTTCTTTGACGTGATGGCAAAGGAAATCAGTTGCACGCCGATCAGCATGAACGAACTTGCGCCGATCAATGTCAGCATGTCAAGGCGTGCGAAGCTCATTGAAACGGGTGCATCGATCAGCAGCCAGGACAGCCCGAGCCCCAGCAGACACAAAAAAACGCCGGGGTAAAGAAACAGCCACTTGGGCGAATACACCAGCAAAAATTTCAGGTGTCGCCAGCCATCGCGCCAGGTTCTGAGGTGGGGCGGGCGCGACCGACCGTCTTTTCTGAGCTTGACCGGGACTTCGCTGATTTTGTAATCGGAGATGGAGGCTCGCACCACCATTTCGCTGGCAAACTCCATGCCAGAGGATTGAAGCTTCAAGGCCAGTATTCGCTCTCTGTTGAAGCCTCTCAGGCCACAATGAAAATCCTGGATCGGTGTTTGAAAACAAAGCCGGCCAATGAAGCTGAGCACCGGATTGCCCAAGTATTTGTGCAAGAATGGCATGGCTCCAGGCTGGATGCCACCGGCAAAGCGGTTGCCCATGACGAGATCCGAACCCGCGCGCAACGCTTGCAGCATCCCTGCGGCATCGCCAAAGTCGTAGGAGTTGTCGGAGTCGCCCATCACCACAAACTTGCCGCGGGCCGCTGCGATGCCGGCAATGAGCGCAGCCCCATAACCTTTCTCAGGTACATCGACCACCCGGGCATTGAGTTTCCTAGCGATATCCTGGGAGCCGTCGGTGCTGCCGTTGTCGGCGATCAAAATCTCGGCGTCGATTCCCTGTTGGCGAATGAATTGATTGGCCTCTTCGATGCACGCGGTCAGCGTCTCGGACTCATTCAGGCAAGGCATGAGAATGGTCAGTTCACAGGATTCTGTGGAGCCTGGTGCGGTCATGGATGAAGACGGTGTCATGGGCCGGAAAAACACGCTCAATTGCAGCGGTTTTTAAAGTTGTAAAGGCAAAAGAGGTCTTTTGCGGTGAGCTGCGCCCCTCAGATTAGCTTTCCATTCTATCAAGCTCCGTGTTTCGGTATCCCGAGATACTCGGGCATGGTGCGAATGAGCATGTGCATTGCTACCCTCTGTGTCAGCTCAGCTCTCGGACACGGCTCATCGCTTCTTCGATCCGCTCCACGGCGTGAATCGTTAGGCCTTCGAATGCCTTGTCGATTTTCTTCGGCGCGTTGGCCTTGGGCACGACGGCGACCGAGAAGCCGAGCTTGGCGGCTTCCTT
>CAYPJI010000200.1:0-2355 GCA_964411045.1 uncultured Methylobacter sp.
CTGAAGCCGCTTGGCGCAGTGCTGTCTTGTTCAACGCGCCCATCATGGAATACGCGGACAAATTCACTCGCGCCCAGGTTAAACACGAATGGCGCATTGCGGGGCACGCGTTCGTGTATGGCGTCACTGCCGGTTCCTGTGTCACGCATGATGCCCAACCCTTTGCCGCCTTCGCCCACGCCTAACGACAGACCGTCTCCGGTAGCGGCCAGGGGATGATGGCATGTGGCGCACGAGGTATTTTTGTTGCCTGACAAAATCTTGTCGTAAAACAGAAATTTGCCCAATTGCTCTTTGGCCAAGTTCCTGGCCGGAAAGTCGGCGTCATTGGAGGGGACGGCAAAAGTTAAAGACGGAGTCAAGGCCGATAGCACGAGCGAAACGGCGGAAACCAGGGTCTTCAGTTTTAATCGGGAAGATAAAGCAAAATGTATCATCGTAATCTATCCGTTATTGTTAGTAGAACTGTCATGAATGTGCGAGGGATACATTACATAACCGAATAGACTGATGAATTTGATTAGTTTAGTAATGCATAATTCGCATTCCTAGATTAAGCAAACTCTATACCATAATAAATAAAACGATATAAAACAAATGCAATATTGAAATATGCGGGGAAAATATTAATAAAACAGGTTAAATGCCTTATTCGTAATAGGGGATTTCACCTGTTTTTTTGCGTTGGATTTTCTAATCTATAGCCTGGCTTTAAAAATGAATAGAGCTTTTAAACAAGGTCAGATTTATTGATTAATAACCTTATACCGCCAAAAATATAAGTTGTTGCACGTGTTTTAATAATGGTTGCTATGGTAATAAGGCGCGCTGTAATAAGTGCTGCTCTGGCTGTGCTGTAAAGCTCCTGTGCTTTCCAGATAATAGTAAGCCCCGGCTGCCAGCAACAATGCGGCCAGTACCGCAAAGCCGATTTTCCACCAGCTGTAGGGACGCTCGCCCTGAACTTCGCCGGTGCGGCCATTGATGACGAACCGGTAGGATTTGTTCCGGTAGCGGAACGCGGCGGACCAGACCGGCAGCAGGCAATGTTTATACGTCGTGGCGCTGTGACGCGTTCGAACCTGATGAATCCGTTGATGGTCGCCGCCGATGTCATAGGCGATGTCGCGGTAGATAGTATTGTCCATGACCTGCTTGGCATGGTCGAACCCTTCGTTCAGATCGACTTGATAAAACTCGCTGCGGAAACCGCTCAGATAGTTTTCGTCATAAGGGATCAATTGCTCCAGATCCCAAGGCTGCAGCGCGTCCAGAATCTTGCGCGGCATTGACTTGCTGGCGCCGATCAGCACGTCATCGAAAAACCGGCTCACATGGCCGCTGACCGGCGTCCAGTGAATTTTCGGCACGCGTCTGGTTTCCGTAACGACTTCATTATTGCGCGTTACCTGAACGGACTCTTCAACATAATAGACATCGCCGCGTTCGCCGACGTAATCTGTCTCCGTGTCACTGTCAAACGTCCAGTAGGGCAGGTAGACGCCGGTCAGTTTGGACTCGCTGCGCGCATATTTCTTGACGGCATTGGGTGCAAACCACAAGCCGTCGATCCAGCGACGGAATCGCTGGCGCGCTTCGGATTCGTTAATGCGGAACGGCAGCAGCGATTTCGGCTGTATAGGCTTGCTTTGCGCGGTGGCGGTAACAATCGGCGAGCCGCAGAAAGGGCATTCGCCGGCGTGAATGTTGGACTCAAACTGGAAACTGGCGCCGCATTCGCCGCAATGAACCTGCGGCTTGGGCGCTTCCGTGCGAGGTTCCGACAGTCGCCTCAGGGCTTCCTGCAGGTCGTATTCCTCGATGACACCGGCACGGTATTCAATATGATTTTCAAAGCCGCAATAATCGCAGAGCAAATGCGTCGTGCCTGGGGCGTATTTGAGCACGGCCCCACACTGCGCGCACGGGAAACGCCCCAGCGTTTGTCGGGATGAGGTTTTAGTTTTGAGCACTGAGGATGATTATGATTTAGGCAGTGGAGGCGGCGTCATCGCAAAGGCGCCGGCCAGCTCAGGCACCTGCTCGGCAGGCGTCCATTCCGCGAGGCCGGCATGCCAGATCAGGGTCGAGCGGTTGATTTCGCCGCTGGTTATTTTCTGTTCAAGCACAGAGCGCTCGAAAGGCCCTTGTTGATGGCCGTTTATGGCGGCGTAATAAACAACCGAGCCGGGCAAAGGCGGCGGGGTTGCCGGCGATTGCTGCGAAAAGGCCCGATTCATCTGATTGGCCACGGCAAACCCCATGCCCATGCCGATGCCTTCGTTGGCTGCGCCGGACGGATTCTGGGCCGCCGCGGTCATCGCTTCGGCAGCCTGATAATGCGTGTAGCGGCTC
>CAYPJI010000200.1:2365-4454 GCA_964411045.1 uncultured Methylobacter sp.
ACGTGCTGCGCTCACCCGCAGCCCCTTGCGAAATCAGGTCGCCGATAATGCCCATGCTGGTGCGTTTGTCCATGGCCGCTTCCACTTCCGGCGGCAGCGAGATGTTTTCGACCAGCAGTTGCAGTACCTCTAATCCGTAGGCGGCAAATTCTGGACTGATCATTTGGGTAATGTACTCGCTCAGCTCGTCGTAATTGGCGGCCAGATCCAGAATCGGGATGCCCGATTCGCCGATAATGCTGGCAAAGCGCGAGACGATCAGGTTGCGCAACTGATCGCTGATGTCGCCGGTCTGGAAATGCCCGCCGGTGCCGACGATTTCTTTGATGAACGTGAGCGGTTCCTTGATTCTGACAGAATAGGTGCCAAACGCCCGAAGCCGCAACGGCCCGAATTCCTTGTCGCGCAGCATGACCGGATTCTTGGTGCCCCACTTCAGGTCGGTAAAGCGGCGCATATTGAAGAAATACACTTCCGCCTTGAACGGGCTGGAGAAACCGTGCGGCCAGCTTTCCAGCGTGGTCAGGATCGGCATGTTGCGCGTCTCGAGCTGATAGAGGCCCGGCTCGTAAAAGTCGGCTACGCGGCCTTCGCTGACCAGTATAGCCGTCTGCGATTCGCGCACCGTCAGCATGGCGCCGTATTTGATTTCGTGGCCGTAGCGTTCGAACCGGTAGACCATCGTGTCGCTGGAATCGTCGGTCCATTCGATGACATCGACAAACTCGCCGAATAGCTTATCCAGAATGCCCACTGCGTTGCTCCTGTTTTAGAAAAAATGAATTTATATAAGAACCGCGAAAATATGAAGAGAGGCAGGCTGGGTTGGTAAACCCGGCATTTCGAAGCCGCCTATGCCGGGTTTACCAACCCAGCCTACAGGAAACAACATAAATCTTCGTGCTCTTCGTAGTAAAAAACGGTAATTAATCGGCCGCCTTAGCATGCGCCGAGGCCAATGTTTTGCGCAGTTCGGTTTCGCATTGCTCCAGTTGCACGACCGCTTCGCTGCGCATCTTTTTGCCCTGGTCGGCGATCTGCAGGCTTTCCTCTATCGTCGCGATCAGGGTTTCGTTGGCTTTTTTGACCGTTTCGATGTCGAACACGCCGCGTTCCAGTTGCTTGCGGGTTTCGGCATTGGCCTGTTTCAGGGCTTCGGCGTTTGCGGCCAGCAGCTCATTGGTCAGATCGGTCGCGGCCTTGACCGTCTCGGCCGCCTGTGATGAACGGTAAACGGTCACGGCTGTCGCCAATTGCTGACGCCACAGCGGCACGGTGTTGACGATGGTCGAATTGATCTTGTTGACCAAGCCCTTGTCGTTTTCCTGCACGAGACGGATGCTGGGCAGGCTTTGCATCGAGACCTGCCGGGTCAGGCGCAGGTCGTGCACGCGCCGCTCCAGATCATCGCGGGCCGCGCGCAGGTCGCGCAGGTTTTGCGCAGCGAGGACTTCGGCCGTGGTTTCGGCTTTCTTGGCCTGTTCCGGAATGATGACTCCGTCCAGCTGGCGCAGCTTCTCTTCGCCGGCGGCGATATAATCCTCAAGCGTATGAAAATAGTCGAGGTTGGCCTGATAGAGCTTGTCCAGTGAAATGATGTCGGTCAGCAGATTGGTCTTGTGCCGCTCCAGCTTGTCGGTGATGCTATCGATCTGCTTGCGCACCTCTTCGTATTGCTGCAGAAATTTGACGACCGGTTTGGCCTTGCCCATCAACCGGTCGAAAAAGCCCTGTTTCTTGTTCGGGTCCAGATCGTCGACCTCGAAACCGCGTATCGTCGCCACCATTTCGTTCAGGTCATTGCCGGCAGGTCCTATTTCCTTGTTCTTGACGCCGTCCAGCATGCGGTCGGAAATCGTGGTCAGCTGTTCCTGCGCCTTGCTGCCGAAAAAAATGATCGATTGGGTATTGCTGATATCGATTTCGCTCAGCAGTTTCTGGATCTGCTGCTGCTTTTCCACCGGCGCCTCGGCAAGCGGGACCATTTCAGCTTTTACGCCCGGGACAATCTCCTTGGCTGCGGAGCTGTCGGCCGTGTCGGTCGCTGCTTGAGTTGTCGTGGATGCCTGCTGTTCAGTCATGATTAAAT
>CAYPJI010000201.1:0-4398 GCA_964411045.1 uncultured Methylobacter sp.
CCTTGAACGCGCCATTAAAAGAAAACGATGTAGACAGTAAAGAGTTTAAGTGCGATGTCATTATGGGGGTTCCTGCCGACTATGACCTCACGTTAACAACGGTGCCCTACTACCATTCAACTTATGTGCTGTTGATTGCCAAGGGCCGCGGATGGGATGACATAAAGGAGGCTTCTCAGTTGGCCGACCTCTCGCCGGAACGCCAGGAAAAATTGCGGATCGCCATGTTTGACCGCGGCCCAGGAACAGCCTGGCTGCAGCAAAACGGCCTGCTTGACCAGGGCATTCCCTATCAATCCATGTCGGGCGATGCGGAAAATAACGTGGCCATGCAGATACTCAAGGATCTGAACGCGAAAAAGATCGACATGGTTATTCTTTGGGGGCCTATGGCCGGCTATGTCATTTCCGAAAGTCCCAAAAACAGTTATACGATGATTCCGATGCAATCAGCCCCCGGCATGAAGTTCGATTTCTCGATGGCGATGGGCGTGCGCCGCGGCGATAAGGCCAGACAGGAAACACTCAATAAACTGATTGCCGCCAAAGCGGACCAGATTCAAGCGATCATTAAAAGCTACAACGTCCCTTTATTGCCGATACCGAAGCAGGTGAAGCATGAAGATGATGATTAAATTATCCTGATTAAAGGCAAAGGCGGCCTCTCAAGGTCGCCTCGTCTTATTAATTACGATTGAACAATTTGACAAGATGCGCCAATCTGGCAGCCCGCTCATGCGACAACTGGTCCCATTGGAAACGCCATTGCCAATTGCCTTCAATAGTGCCGGGAACGTTCATCCGATGGCTGGAGTCCAGCTCCAGAACATCCTGCATAGGAATGATCGCCAGATTGGCGACCGAAGCCAGCGCAGCGTGCATCAGAGCACAATGCAGAGGCATTGAGGGATTGCCGAGATATTCATAAGCGAATCTTTTTTCCTCTTCGCTCAATGCTTGCGACCAACCTAAAGTCGTATCATTATCGTGAGTGCCGGTATAAACCACGCAATTTTTTTCGTAATTGTTCGGCAGATACGGATTATCAGGTCCGCTTCCGAAAGCAAACTGCAGAATCTTCATACCCGGCAGCCCGAATTCATCGCGCAGTTCCACGACTTCCGGGGTAATGACGCCCAGATCCTCAGCAACCAACGGAATTGATGCATGTTCGGCTTTTATGGCGTTCAGCAGCGCTTTTCCTGGCGCCTTAACCCATTGACCATGAATCGCCGTCTCCTCCTCGGCCGGTATTTCCCAGGCAGCCTCAAGTCCTCGAAAGTGATCTATACGTAGAATGTCAAACAGCTCAAGCTGGGTATGCATACGCTCGACCCACCAGCGGAATCCGGTGTCCTGAAGATATTCCCAGTCATAATGAGGATTTCCCCAACGCTGCCCTTTAGCGGAAAAATAATCCGGAGGCACGCCTGTCACCATGGACATTTGACCGGACTCGCCCAGTTTAAAAATCTGACGGTTAGCCCACACATCGGCACTATCGTAAGAGACGAAGATGGGAATATCGCCGAACAACAGCACGCCGCGCTGTTTAGCGTAAGCCTTTAATTCCAGCCATTGCCTGAAAAAGACGTATTGTTCGAATTTGGTTTTCTCAATTTCCACGTTCAGGCGTCGGCAGGCTTCTTTGATCGCTTTTGTATCTCTTTCCTTGAAGTGCTCTGGCCACTGATTCCAGCACAGCTGATTAAACTCATTCCTGAGCGCGATAAATACGGCAAAATCATCGAGCCAGAATGCCTGGATCTGGCAAAAATGCGCAAACTGCTCCTTCTCCTGGGCATCGGCGCGTTTCAGAAATCCTTGAAAAGCCATTGCCGTCAAGTAGGTTTTATCGGAATTTGAAGCGTTTTGATAGTCCTGAGCAGATAATGGCAGCCAGCCTTTATTGGCCAGCCAATCCATGTTAATAAATAACGGATTGCCTGCATGCGCCGATAAGCACTGATAAGGTGAACGATCCGCATGGGTCACGCCCAAAGGCAGCGTTTGCCATACGGTGATGCCAGCATCCGCAAGGAAATTGACAAAATGATAGGCTTCCTGGCCCAAATCCCCCTGACTACCGACTCCCGGCAACGATGAGATATGCAATAGTATGCCGGCACGGCGTTTGTTTAACATGTCATTCCTGTTTAATATTTTTTAGGTATGTTCAATGCCGGGCCGCATCGCGCCGCCCATAGCCGGAGAGCCTGAACCCTGCGTAAATGACATAGACAGATAACCCGGCGGCTCCTTACCTAACAATCTGTACAAATTGGTCAAATTAAGCCGGAACTGTTTTTCAAAATTACTCACTGCTTCGCCGGGATTGTAATCGCCAAACCACCAAAACCAGTCGGAGCCTTCGCAGACAGCCAGCTGAAGCTCGGCCTTCTGCACCTGGTCGTCAGTCAGGCGTCCTGTGGAGATAACCTTATCGAACGCCCATTTCGCATCACCGAGCATATCCCAGCCTCGATTTTTATCGGAATCGCCTATCCAGGTCGAGAAAGTGCCATAGACCCAACTGCCGGCCACCAGTCTGGGCAAATGCTTCACATCTACTTTATTTTTCAAGCATTCCGAAAAAGTACTTAATTCAATTTCTGGATGACTGGATAATCGTTTATATAAAGCACTGAGAAAATAGTAACCGTTAGCAGGAAAATATTCCCAGGCGTTCTCGCCATCCATAATGATAGAAACGACCGTATCCCCCGGCTCATGCTTGGCAATATTTTCCAGATGATGGATCAAATCGCTGACCGCATCATCGGCATGCCATTTAGAATACTCAAAACCGATCAGGTCGGATAGTCCGTCATCACGAAAAAAACAGGCAATATCGATATTTTGAAGCTTAAACGGATGATGTATGCTCGGCTTTTCCGCGTCTTCAATCAGATTTAAACTGTTATGCGCCACTGAGCCGCCGCTTGCGGCCCAGTCAAAGCCGACATCATCCAGTATTCTCAACGTCTGTTCGCTGATACTGCCCTCCGAAGGCCAGCATCCTTTCGGCTTAAAGCCAAAAAAGCGTTTAAAGGTCTGCACGCCTTTTTCAAGATGCCATCTGACTCGCTCTTCTCCCCCCGGATAGGCATCCAGTTCAGGCAGAGGCGCATGAGGCATAGCCTCATGCGTAGAATTCAAATCCAGCAAAAGCGGCATGATCGGATGCGCATAAGGCGTTACCGACAGCTCAATCTGGCCTTTTCTGGCCAATACCTTATATCTCAGAATGATGTTAGCCAGTTGCTCGCCTATGATTTCCAGGATTTCCAGTCTTTCATGCAGCGTATAACCGGCGCCTTTTTCTATCAAGCGCTTTACTCTGATATCCGCTAACTTGACGGTTTCTCCTATCCAGGCCAGGTGATACCAGACCAGAATGTCGCTGATAAATTGGGAATTGACGTAATTTAAAGACTCATAATGGTGTTCAAGCCACTCGGCCATCTCGACCAGTTTTTTAAATGCCGGATAACGATTGATTTGCCGCTCCCGGTTGGCGCGCATACAATCCTTGATCAATTTCAAGCGAGCTTCGGGATCGGCAGGAATGCTGGGTTCAACCAGCGCCGCCAATAGCGGGTCAGTAATTGAAATACCGTCGTGCAAATAACTGCTGACTTGCTTGGCATAGTCCTCTATCTGTTCCAGCAGGATAGGCGCAAAATTTACTACGGCCTTGGCTTGGGGCGCCGCCTCCAGATGCGCCGCCATATCAACGTAGTCTTTAATCACATGCAGATACGTCCAGGGCAGTTTATATTCGCCGGTTTGCAAATCTCTGTATTCCGGCTGATGCATGTGCCAGCACAACACCAATTTCAATTTCTTTTTATCAACCATAATGTCGTCCGCTTTGTCCTTTACTGTCCGGCGTAATCAAAATCACCTCATCTGAAATATAAAATGTTTCTTCTCAAGACCCTCACGACACTTCGCCTACCTCACGTAGTGTCTTCGAAGCCCCAGCATATCAGGCGTCACTAGCACGACCCCGCCGGGGCTGACATAAAATCTTTTTTCATCTTCTTCCCTGTTTTCTCCGATCACGGTGCCTTCCGGTATTTCACAGCCTTTTTCTATAATGGCTTTCGTGATGCGGCAATGGCGGGCAATATTGACTTCAGGCAGAACAATCGTGTCCTTCAAGGTTGTATAGGAATTGACCCTAACATTAGAAAACAGCAAGGAATGCCTGACTGTCGATCCGGAAATCACACATCCGCCAGACACCATGGAATCGACGGCCATTCCGCGCCGCTTGTCATTGTCAAAAACAAATTTGGCCGGCGGCGCCTGTACCTGGTAAGTCCAGATCGGCCAGCTCTTGTCATAGAGATTCAGATCCGGCTTAACGCCAATCAACTCCATATTAGCGGC
>CAYPJI010000202.1:0-4373 GCA_964411045.1 uncultured Methylobacter sp.
GATTATTATGGCAATGTTGCGGGGGGCGGGGGGAATCAAGCCAGACTCACCGACCGCCGGGTAATTTATATGCCACAGTATGCCCGCGCTGGCCGGCCTGGCGGGTTATCACTCATCGCACCGCTTGTTGTTGCCGGGATCAGCAATTTTAAGAAATAAAACTCGGTCATCACTGCGCGAATCGGCTCTATCATCAGCTATCGTCGTATCAATATCGGCATCTGATAAACTCGGTCCAGTTCCGGGGCCAGCCGAAACCAGACGCGCGCAATCGGACGAATTTGGCGATACGCTGCAGGTTGCGGGCACCTGCAAAATAATCGGCCGTCCCCAGCCGTCATTGACTATATTGTCGCTGTCAGCAAGCGCATGCGCATAAGTGGCGCTGCTGAAATGCGCTGCCAGCTTCGTTTTGTCGGCCAAGCTGATGCCGGACATCAGATAAGGTCCACGCCAGCCTACACCGGTTTTTGGGTTGTATTCATCCCATGATCCTTTCTCGAATAAATATTTCAAGTTGTAAGCGGTATCGGTACTTGCCTGGCTGGCCTTAGGGTAAAAACCCAGTGTGTCTGCATAATACCCGGGACCAGCTGCTCCTCCCATGATAGCCTGCCTGACGGCCTGCAGGGTCGCATCGGTCGCCTGGCACGTAGCCGTGCCGCTTGTGATGCTGACATAAGGCACAACCATGCCGGCCAGCGCTATCAGTATCAGCAACACCACCGTTATTTCCAACAGCGTCATGCCTGATTGCATTGTTTTGTGGAACCGTTTCATTATTTTGCTCTTATCATGTTGAGTTATATGTTTCGGGTCGAATGAATTCGACCTTACAGAATTGGCCGGACGCACGGATAATTCATGTAGGTGCGAATTCATTCGCACTGAATATCAATCGCGATGTCCAGCGCTGTCTGGGGGGCGAGTGAATTTGATTCTACAACCATACCGCATCCCATAAGGCGTAGTCACCAATGTGTTCGACCAAACCCGCGCGCAATGGATTGGCTACGATATAGCGCGCGATTTTTTTAACATCCTCGTCGCGGCGCAGGGCATGGTCGTAATAAGCCCTTTGCCAGAGCGATCCGCGGCGCTGCAAAAAATCATTGACGCGCCGCGCCGACGACGCCTTGAACATTTTGACCGCCGTCGATAATTCGGCGTCGTTCCCTAACGCTACCAGCCAATGAAGATGATCCGGCATCAATACCCAAGCCAATGTGGTCAGACGGCCGTCAATTTCGCTACGGCGCATTTCATCGACTACCAGACGGCCCGTGTACAGACACCTGAACAACGGCTCCCGGTCGGCCGTTACTGTGGTGATGAAATAAATCTGGCCCGGGATGCTGACCCGTCCTTTACGCAAATCGTCATAGGCCATAGCGTTCCTCCTTGTTTGAAACGGCAGGGCTTCGGGTCGAATGAATTCGACCCTACAGGACACATGCCTTACGGCATGTGCGATCCATACCATGTAGGTGCGAATTCATTCGCACTAAAATGTAAAGTAAAGGCCAATTTTGACATTTTTACCAATTGATGACCGGCAAACCGGTACGTAGGTGGAAATCCACCTGGATCGGATTTTGGCGGTCGGCGGGATATAGAGGATTATTCAGATCGCAATAATCACCGTCGCCGTCGTATTCATATATACCAATGGCATTTTGACCAACAGGTACGTACAGCGGAACTGGAATTGGCTCGTTAGTGATTCCATCTTCGTCTGCATCCGCAGTATCTGGAAACAGAAACTGCACTGTTTGGTATCCGCCATTTTCGTCGATAGTGACAGGGAGGCTAGGGACATAAGTAATCGCCGATGTATTCGGATCTCGATAGAAAAGATTCATACATAGCTTTACTGTCCATGAGCCTGATGCAGCCTGACAACCTCCGGCAGTATATTTGGCGCCTGTGAACTCCGCATGACTCATATAGCAATCACTGTTGGTTGATTGTCCATGTTTGGTATGACAAGCGGTTTGCGTAAAAGAACAGGAATGTGGGAGTGTGGTATTTTCCAATGTTCCTCCTGCCGCTGTGCAATTGGTGTCGGTGAATGTACAATCACTAACCCACGTACCACCCGCATTAGAACATTGCTGTGGGGAGAAGTCACATTGTGGAGCGTTCCAAGTACCACCTGCGTCTTCGCAGGCAGGCTGCTCTGTGAGAACAGTACATTGATTTCCAGACCATTCAGGGGGATCAGCATCGGCTGTATTACCATCGGCCGCATTACAGCTTTTTTTTGTAAACTGGCATTGACCGGTTGACGTTCCTCCCGCACTTGCACAAGCGGACGGAGAAAAAAAGCAACTCTGCCAGTGTCCACCAGCCGATTTACAACTCGATACGGTTAGAGCGCAGTTGCCACTCCAAGCCCCTCCAGCATTTGAGCAATCTCTCTCACTGGTGTAAGTACCGCTAGAGGAAAAGCCGCAATAACTATCCGTGCCATATTTCTTTAGTAAATTAATACTTATTCCACCTGAAATATCGACTAACCAATCTTGGCTTTTTACTTCGGGCTGACTTGCAGGCGCCGGATAGTCGGCATCATAGTCTGAACCGCCAGAAACATGATTTTTGCCGTAACTCTTAACACTCAGATCGTTGGTAGAGATCACGTAATACCAGCCATAGTTGTTGTCCTTAACTGGAGGTGTCCATACTGCAGGATTTACGCAAGTGGTCTCATTCATATGAATGATATTGGAACAGTAACCCTGTGCCATACGCCCCCAACCGTCAACAAAGGCATCCTTATCCACTACACTGCCTGAAATGTTCAGATAAGGTCCGCGCCATCCGAAACCAAGGCCGGTATTGGCATCGGTTTGCCAGCTGGGCTGAGTTTTCCAAGCACCAGCTGCTAAGCTGTTACAATCAGCCACGGCATTAGCTGAGGTGGTTTCATCGATCGTTCTGTCAGCGGTGCAATAATTTTGATCAACCAGTTCCCGCAGATTATTCGGCAACCTCCCCATATCCGCCACAAACCCACTGATAGCCTGCTGGCCGTTGATAATCTGCCGGGGATTGCCGAGGATGGCTTCTCTGATGCGTTCCAGGCGCTCCTGGGTCTGCTCGTAGCGGACCTGAAAACTCAAGCTGTTGGTTTCGCGTATGGCGACGCTGGCCAGCAAAGTGATAAGCAGCAGCACGACCGTCATTTCGATCAGTGTGAAGCCCTGAGCCAGGGTAGGGGATGTTTTGTTCATAAGCCGATGAGTATCCAAATGTCAGTTGCGTTCATGAAATACCCGCTCCAAGCGGTCCGCCTGCTTCACGATTTTAAAACTTATAGGTCATGCCCAGATTGAATCCGAAGGAGTCCCAGTTCACGCCGTTGAACCGGGTTTCACCGGCATAGCCGTCGGAGGAATAGACGGTGTCGATGCCATTGTTGTTGGCTTTCCATTTCTGATAGTCAGCCGATAGGTTTACACTCCAGTCCGGATTGATGCGATAGCTCCCGCCTGCCGAGGCAATAATGCCTTCGCCTTCTGCTTCATGCGTGAAACTTTTAGGATGATCCAAATCTTCACGCAGATTCCAATTACCGGTACCCTCGTAGTCCACCCAGTGGTATTCGACTGAACCTTGCAGAGCCAGACGTTCGGTTAGAAACAATTTTGTTTCCATTCCGCCCCAAGGACCATACCAAGTCGCTTCATAAGTGCTGTTCAGTCCGCCGAAATTGCCCAATGGCGGCATTTCGATCTTAAAGTCATTGTTATTATCACTGATGACCTGAACGCCGTTGGTATCATTGAACTGCTGGGTATGAAAGGCGTAACCGACTTTAGGTGTCAGGCGCAGGCGAGGCGCAAATTTCTTGCTGCCTATATCAAAGTGATAACCGAGCCCGCCTGAAACTTCTATCGTCGCTCCATCGTCGCTGGCGCTGTAGGAGCGCGAGAATTCGCCCTGGCGATTGTTCTGATCGTAATCGGAATCCTGATTGCGGCCATCGACAATCTGGCCGTAAGCAAACTTGCCTTCCGCATGCCAGTGATCGTCATAGGTAATGTCGACTCCGGTTTCGAACATGGCGCTTTCCACGTCCTTCCATTGCAGTTCGGACAGGACATCGGGCGAACCTGACGGATCGGCGATAGTCCAGTCCAGATCATCCTGGCGATAACCGCCTTCAATATAATAGTCAAACTGGAATTCCGGTTTGTCATCGTAATGCTCCGGCTCCCTGTAATTCTCGGCGACGGCCGGGCCATTGGCGGCAAGGCTGATGGTCTGGCCCTGATTGGCCGTTGCAGGCCCGCCCGAAGGCGGCTCGGTAAAAATGACCATGTGCATCGGCCCGTTGCGGTCTAGGCTGTTTTCGCGATTGTCTGTCA
>CAYPJI010000203.1:0-4366 GCA_964411045.1 uncultured Methylobacter sp.
CACACCAAGACATTCACCGCGGCCCTCCGGGGCGCCCTGCGTGAAGACCCGGACGTTATTCTGGTCGGTGAAATGCGTGACCTGGAAACGATCCGTCTGGCCTTGACCGCGGCCGAAACCGGTCACCTGGTATTCGGCACCTTGCACACCTCCTCGGCCGCCAAAACCATCGACCGCATTATCGATGTCTTCCCGGCCGCCGAAAAAGACATGATCCGCTCGATGCTGTCCGAATCGCTGCAGGCGGTTATTTCGCAAACCCTGCTCAAGAAAGTCGGCGGCGGCCGTATTGCCGCACATGAAATCATGGTCGGCACGCCCGCGATCAGAAATCTGATCCGAGAAGCCAAAGTCGCGCAAATGTATTCGGCCATCCAGACGGGCCGCAAAGACGGCATGCAGACGCTCGACCAGAACCTGAAAGAACTGATCGACAAGGGCTTGATCACAGCCAAGACCGCGATGGTCAAAGCCGTCAACAAAGATATGTTCCGCTAAGAGGCCAGCATGAATTTTGAAGCGCTACTTGCACTGATGGTGCAGAAAAAAGCATCCGATTTGTTTATTACGGCTGGCCGGGCACCGACCATGAAAGTCGACGGCTCGCTTGTGGAGGTGTCCAAATCGCCGCTGACGGAAGATCAGGCATTAAAGATTGTCCTCAGCATCATGAACATGAAGCAGAAGGACGAGTTTGAAAACACCAAGGAATGCCAGTTCGCGATCAGCGTGCCGAGCCTGGCGCGTTTCAGGGTCAGCGCCTTCACGCAACGCGACGCAGCCGGCATGGTGCTCCGGCGTATTGAAAACGAGATTCCGGATTTCGAAAGCCTGCATTTGCCGCCCGTCTTGAAAGACCTGATCATGGAAAAACGCGGCCTGGTCATCTTCGTCGGCGCGACCGGCACCGGTAAATCCACCTCGCTGGCGTCACTGATCAAATACCGCAACCAGAACAGCAGCGGCCACATCATCACCATCGAAGACCCGATGGAGTACGAGCATCAGCACCTGGGCTGCATCATTACCCAACGCGAAGTCGGCGTTGATACCGAATCCTATGAGGTCGCATTAAAAAATACCTTGCGGCAGGCGCCCGACGTCATCCTGATCGGTGAGATCAGAACGCGCGAAACCATGCAGAATGCGATCACCTTCGCCGAAACCGGGCATTTATGCCTGTCGACGCTGCACGCTAACAACGCCAACCAGGCGCTGGACCGGATTCTGCATTTCTTTCCCGAAGAAATGCACGATCAATTGTTCATGGACTTGTCGCTGAACCTGCGCGGTGTCGTAGCCCAGCAGCTGATCAAGCGCGCGGACGGCAAAGGCCGCTATCCGGCCGTCGAGATCTTGGTCAATACGCCGCTGGCCAAGGATTACATCCGCAAAGGCGAGGTCAACAAGCTCAAGGAACTCATGAAAGACTCGCGCGAACAAGGCATGCAGACGTTTGACCAGGCGCTGTACGACCTGTATGTCGCCGGCAAGATCAGCTACGACGACGCCCTCAACTCGGCCGATTCCAGAAACGAAGTCCGCCTGATGATCAAGCTGGGCGCTGACAGCTCCGGCACGTTTGATGATAACAGCATGGTATTGACGGAAACCGATGACGACAAGGGCACGATTTTTTAAGCCCGTTTTTTTGGCGGGGAGAGACCTTGCCGGGTTGCTCCCTGCCGTATTGTCAGATCTTTCTGCCCGATTTCTGAATCGTCTCGTAAGCCTTTCTGATCTGCTGGGTTTTTTCCTTGGCGATGGTCATCATTTCTTCCGGGAGGCCTTTGGCGACCAGTTTGTCCGGATGATGCTGGCTGATCAGGCGCCGGTAGGCTCTTTTAACCTCGGCATCGCTGGCCGCAGACGTCAAGCCCAGCACGTCATAAGCGTCCTGCAGGCTGGATTGCTGCCGGGCCTTTTGATACTGCCGGCCCTGGCCGTAGAAACGGTACTGGACCTGCAGCTGTATTTTCATGCGCTCATAATCAAAACGCGAAACGCGCAGCTGCGCGCAGATATGCAGGAGCAGCCGCTCTTCGTAGTCATTAAGCGCGCCATCGGCAACAGCCGCCTGCAACTGGATTTCGACAAACATGCGGATAAGATCGGTTCGCCAGTGGCATTCCCTGCGAAATTGCGCCAATGCCTCATCGAGCGGGAAACCGGGCTGCTTGCCTTGCCGGAACAGATTGATCGCCGTCATGCGCAGGTCGCCTGAGATCCCCATCTGATCCATGATCCGGTTGGCCAGGGCTATTTCTTCCGGCGTGACGCGGCCATCGGACTTGGCGATATGGCCCATGACCGAAAAAGTCGTAGTAAAAAACGCCATTTGCACGCGTTGCTGGTCCCCGTCGCCGAACAGTTCGCTGCTTCCGATATCGGCAAAACCTTCATCAAACTGATGACCGACGGAAGCGCCCAAGATCGCCCCCAAAGGCCCGCCGAACAGGAATCCGAACGCGCCGCCTAGAAATTTGCCTAACCAAGCCATTTATATCAATCCTGTTCAATGCAAAACAATGATAAAATTACCACATTTCCATTTGAACGTTTAGCGAGGTTTTATGAATGCTCCGGCAGCTCTTTACGAATCATCACTGTCTTCTTTAAAACTGCGCGCGCGCGGCAAGGTCCGCGATATTTACGACATTGATGACAAGCACATGCTGATCGTAACGACAGACCGGCTATCCGCATTCGATGTGATCCTGCCCGACCCGATCCCCGGCAAGGGCCGCGTCCTGACGCGCGTTTCCAATTTCTGGTTTGCCAAATTGAGCCATATCCTGCCGAATCATCTGGCTGACATCCCGCTGGAACAGGTCATTGCCGATCCGGCCGAGCGCGCGCAAATCGAAGGCCGCGCGGTTGTGGTCAAAAAAATGAAGCCGCTGCCGGTCGAAGCCATCGTGCGCGGCTACCTGATCGGATCGGGCTGGAAGGATTACCAGAAAACGGGCGAGGTCTGCGGCATCCGGCTGCCGGAAGGCTTAAAGCAGGCCCAGCAATTGCCGGAAGCCATCTTTACGCCATCGACCAAAGCCGGCGTCCATGAGCATGACGAGAACATTTCGTTTGAAAAAGCCGTGGAGCTGATGGGCCAGGACATAGCTGAAAAAGTGCGAGACGCCAGCTTGCGGCTGTACACGGAAGCGGCCGCCTATGCCAAGGAACGCGGCATCATTATCGCCGACACCAAATTCGAATTCGGTCTCGACGAGAACGGCGTCCTACATCTGATTGACGAAGCCTTGACGCCCGATTCATCACGCTTCTGGCCTGCCGATGAATATCAGGTAGGCATCAGCCCGCCCAGCTTCGACAAGCAGTACGTGCGCGATTACCTCGAAACGCTGGACTGGGATAAAACAGCGCCGGGCCCATCCCTGCCGGCCGAAGTGGCCGAATTCTGCGCGGCCAAATACCGTGAGGCGGAAGCCCGATTGACGCAGGGCTAGACTGCCTAGCCGGATGGGGCATGTTGCCTATCTCTTGATCACAACTCAGCAAGTAGAGACTTGCTGAGTTGTGATCAAGAGAGGTTACAAACCCCGCCCCGCGTGGGTTATTAAATCCCCGTTCCTTAATGTCTATATAAATACTCTCCACTTTTCTGAATTGCTTGCGGATAAATGCACAAACCCTCGATATTTGGTAGAGCCAATGGATTATAAGACTGCAGATCAGAGAAGCTTTCAATCGTACTAAACGGTTTCACAAATCGGATCGGCGTTCCATTGATTTTCGTTAACTCGCGACTCCACGCAGCCCGATAGAGCCGTCTCAAATCGTCCTTGTCATCATCGGTTAACTCACTTTGGGCTCCATAATTCATTATTGTGAACGGCTTGTGCACGCCAAAGATTTCGCTCGGAAAAGCGGCCTCTCTACCAACCTGGGCGAAAAAGTGTCGAAGACCAAAGACGTGCCCGAGCTCATGTATGAGGGTATCCACCTGCTCTTTCCGGCTTTGTTCGAGCATCCTAGGGTAGATCGCCAATTCGTGGCGACCATTGTCGGGAAAGAAAGCACTCGCCAAGGTACACCCTTGGATAGTACAGTTATCAGATTGTCTCATCACGATCTCGAAGTCCCATGCGTCTCTTCGCTCAGAAAACCTGACCGGAACCGCCTCACCCCAGGATAAGAGAGCTTCGCCAAGCAAGGTCCTAATCTCGGCCTTGGCCGCCTCCGGATCCGCAAAGACACTCATGGAGCGCTCCTGAAAGCGCCATCGCAGCGTCACATTCATTTCCCACAGCGGAATAACACCCCCTGGCGCATTGACCACGAGTTCCTCCATCGAGTGGCCATCGGGAGTGGCATACCCACGTTTCTCAGTGTCACAAACAACACC
>CAYPJI010000204.1:0-4365 GCA_964411045.1 uncultured Methylobacter sp.
AGTTCGGGCAATTGCGCCATGAAGATCAGGATGGCCAGCGCGTTCACAAACCCGGTCACCACTGAACGCGACACAAAACTCATCAGACTGCCCAGTCTCAGGTAGCCGGCAATGATTTGCAAAACACCGGTCAACAAGGTGGCCGCCAGTAGGTATTGCAGGCCGTGATCCTTGACCAGCGTCACCATCAGCAAAGCCATCGCGCCGGTCGCCGCCGAAATCATGCCGGGGCGGCCGCCGACGAAAGCGGTCGTCACTGCAATGCAAAACGAGGCGTACAATCCGACTTTGGGATCGACGCCGGCGATGATGGAAAAGGCAATCGCTTCCGGGATCAGCGCTAACGCGACAACCGTTCCGGCCAGCACATCGCCACGGATGTTGCCAAGCCAGTCCTGTTTTTTGGATAAAAAGAGCATGGTATTCCTATGAGTACAAACGCGCGGCCATCGACAAGACCGCAAGGGATTTAACAAAGTCAGTCAGAAAAACGATTGCCGCATGAGCCGTGGCGAGAGCTTAAGGCGGACAGACTAAAGGGGATTAATCATCAAGCGGGGCATCTTTCGGCAATAGACTTGGGGTTCAGGCTGGTTTTGACGCGTTCGAGCAGCGCGGTTAGTTGGCGTTGTTCTTGCGCCGTTAAGGCTTTGAGCACCTCTGCTTCCACGGCATCGGCAATGTCCCAAAGCGCCTGCATGACGGCATGCGCCTTTGGCGTCAGCTCCAGACGGTATGCGCGTCGATCTTCACTGTCTTTATTGCGCCGAACCAATCCGGCCTCTTCCAGCAAGTCAATTTGCCGTGCCAGAGTAATCGGCTTGATTTCCAGAATTTCAGCCAGGTCGATTTGGCGGCAATTTTCATGGTTGGACAAATGCACCAAGGCCCGCCATTGTGCATGCGTCAAGCCGATGTTCTCCGCTTTCTTGTTAAACCGCTGGCGGATAATGTGGCTGATTTCGTAACTCAGAAAGCCGAATCTAGAATGCATGACAAAGCGATATTATAAGCATAGGGTATAATATCAAAAAGTTTGCAGTTTCTCTAGCCGGAAGAACAAGGGGAATAGCCGGCGCAGCAAATTCAGTCGCCGATGACAAGCGTTGTTGCTCGTCAATATCGGCGAGTGTGGTTCTGATAACGGCAACGGCATGGTTTCAAGCCCTACAAATTTCCCGAACCGTCGGCCAGGTATAGGATGCCGGACGGCCAGATCTTCGATTTATCGAGGCAGTGACTGTCAGTCGGAAGTGCCAGTATTTCAGCGCGGTTAACCGCTCGATAAGAGTTTCTCGCCATCCGGCCGCAGTTCTCCCTTGGGTGAAACATGCCGGTACAACGTCTGCCGGGTAATGCCCAGTTCCTTGCAGAGAGCTCCGACGGTCGTCTCCGGCTGGCCCATGGCCGCCATGGCCAGACGGAGCTTGGCGGCTGTCATCTTGAACGGCCGTCCGCCCTTTCGTCCTCTGGCACGAGCCGAAGCCAGTCCCGCTACCGTTCGCTCGGAGATCAGTTCCCGTTCAAATTCTGACAGCGCCGCAAAAATGCCGAGCACCAGCTTGCCGGCGGCGGTGGTCGTGTCGATGGCAGCGCCGTGCCCCGTCAACACCTTGAGTCCGACGCCTCGGCCCGTCAGCTCATGGACCCTATTGATCAAATGCCGCAGATCGCGGCCCAGGCGATCCAGTTTCCACACCAGCAGCGTATCGCCTTCGCGCAAAGCCTTAAGACAAGCCGCTAAACCCGGGCGATCATCGCGTCTGCCGGAGGCTTGGTCTTCATAAAGATGCCGGGTATCGACGCCGGCTTCTAACAGCGCATCGCGTTGCAAGTCACAGGCCTGAGAACCATCGGCTTTCGAGACGCGCATATAACCAATTAACATACTGCTCCTGTCACTTATACGGACGATTAAGTGACAGTGTGCAACGGAACGGCTGAGTCGTCAAAGTGTGTCACTTAACCCGTTCTTTAATGTAAGGCTCTCAAAGGGTTTAAAATAGATAATATGTGACATAATTCGGTCAAGCAGCTTATGCTGGACATTAAGTCCTATTTTTACTTGTATGTCGGCTGTACCCGCTATAACGGACAACCTTTCAGCTATATCATTGCGAGGACGGGCAATTCCGACCCGTTTCGGAGACTTTTGCCACGCCTGGCAGAGAGAACCAGATTTGGACGAAATCCGCTTCGGTGCCGGCCTTGGGCATTATCCGCCCGCTCGTCTTCACGAATGATGCGGAATAACAGCATTGGTTAATGCCAAATTAAAAGGATACATGCTAGGCGTTGCGACGAATATTGATGATGCATCGGTCATGCAAAAAGCGCGGTTATTTAGGGCCGGCGAACCGGTAATCAACTCACAGCATTTGAACGGAAGACAAGTGGCGGGTCTGGTTTTGATTCCGACATAGTGCCACTTTAGAGAGTTTTTCGGAAATGCCAGTCCATAGGGATGCAGAGAATAGTTATTTTTGTTAAAAAATGTGACGAACATCACAAAATAAATAATTAATGCCTACGTCCATGTTGAGTAGACCAATGAATTCGATTAATCTTAAGCTAATCTTAAAATTATATTGATGATATTAAATTCTGCGGCTTTAAGGTGGCGATGACAAAGGACAGGGAGTGGCCCGAACATAAGGATGCCTCATGAACAAGTGGAAATGACTGAATTTCTACGATAGTTACTTTCTCCTAGAGAGCTTTGCATGGATACTGCTCAATCTTCAATTGCGCCGGCAACTAATTTCAGTAAGAAATCGATTATTGTGCGTCAACTTGTGTTTCAGTTGCAGCAGCTACATCAAGAATTTGCCGAGTGTTTTGGAAGTGATTCAAAACACTGTAGCAAGTAAACCCCATCCTGATAGGTTCAGAGTGGGTTATGTTAATAATACAAAAAATAGAGATTTAATTATGAAAAGCAAACTGATGAAAACATTGGCGGCGGGTGTTCTTTTAACTGCAACAGGTTTGGCTTCTGCCGAGCCTGTGACTTTGACTGATGCTCAGATGGACAATGTTTCAGCTGGTGCTCTTTTGGGGCTGGACGCGTTGGTGGGTAGCACTCTTACTCTGGTAGACGGTCTTCTTGGCTCAGTTGTCGGTGCAGTTGATGCCTTGCTGCCGGCTGTAGATCTGCAATTAGCTACATCTATCAGTCTAGGGCTTGGTTTACAAGTTTCCTTATAATCCAAGCGATTCCGTTTAGATTATGATAGGAGCGCCCTATACTTTCAGAAAGGTATAGGGCGTTCTCAATTTTTTCAGCAGGGAAATACTTTTCTAATATCGCACATGGCCTGCGATAGAATGATAGGGGGCTTCTCTCACTTCCTGATGTTATATACTCCACTCTCTGCAATTAAAAAGGAATATATCCTAAAATACTTTAGCGGCAGTTCTTGCGATAATGTATAACAAAAAGAAGGTGATATACCAATGCTGAATCTGATCCTGTACCGCTTTTGCAAAAATATATTAACAAATATTAAATTAAATCTTGCTAAATTAAATTGAATTAAATTAAATTACACAAAAGATATGTGGGGTTTAATGTCCAGAGATTAAAAAAATGAGAAGTCGGTCACAGAATTGGTGCTGGATAATGCTTTTTAGTTAAGTCATTTTTTGGCGTGGCCGTGTGACTCAATTTCCAGGGTATGCATGGGGCTTGCCGAGTGTTTAGAAGATAATTTAAAACACTACGGTAAAAAAGCCCATCCCGATAGGTTCAGGATGGGTTATGTTAATAATACTAAAGTTTTGTAAATTTCATGCCCGATAATTAAAAATGAGAAGTGGGTCGCAGAATATTCAGTGCTAAATAATGCTTTATTATTCAGTTGATTATTCGAGTGTGTTTGGCGACTCAATTTCTTGGGCATGCAAGGAATTTACCAAGTGTTTTGGCAAAATTAAAACACTATGGCAAATACCTCCCATCCTGATAGGTTCAGGACAGGTTGACAATAATACAAAAATTTGCGGAAATTTATGCCCAATAATTGTAAAAATGTGAAACACATCGCAAAAATAATTCGACGCTGAACAATGTTTTACTATCCGGTCCTTTTTTCATGTTGTAGCTGTCCGGTTCAATTTTTGGGCGTGTAAGGAATTTGCCCAGTGTTTTGGAAAATTAAAACACTATGGTAAATACCCCATTCTGATAGGTTCAGAGTGGGTTATATGTTAATAATATTAATAATACTAAAGTAGAGATTATTGTTATGAAAAATAAAATGATGAAAGTTTTGGCAGCAGGCGTTCTTTTAACTGCGACTGGTTTGGCTTCTGCTGAGCCTGTAGCTTTGACTGATGCTCAGATGGACAATGTTTCAGCTGGTG
>CAYPJI010000205.1:0-4359 GCA_964411045.1 uncultured Methylobacter sp.
TTCAAAAATCGCCGACAGTTTCAGGCCCGGGCACGCTGACTATACTTACCAGCACAAGTACGGCATCAGGGATTACCGCGGCGGCGGCCGTTCATCGGCCCGCGAAACGGCCATGCGCGTAGCGGCCGGCGGCATCGCCAAAAAATATATGAAAGAGCAGGCCGGCATCGAGATAAAAGGCTATTTGTCTCAACTGGGGCCTATAAAAATAGAAAAGATCGATTGGGATATTATCGACAACAATCCATTTTTCTGTCCGGATGCGGATAAAATAGAGGAAATGGAAGCTTACATGGATGCCCTGCGCAAAGAAGGCGAATCGATAGGCGCCAAAGTCAATGTCGTGGCAACCCATGTCCCTCCCGGTCTGGGGGAGCCCATTTTTGACCGGCTCGACGCCGATCTGGCGCATGCGTTGATGAGTATCAATGCCGTAAAAGGCGTGGAAATCGGCGATGGCTTTGCCTGCATCAATAGCAAGGGCACGCAGTTTCGGGATGAAATTACGCCGGATGGATTCTTGAGCAATCATGCCGGCGGCATTCTGGGCGGCATTTCAAGCGGTCAGGCCATCGTCGCCAGCATCGCGTTAAAACCGACGTCCAGCCTCCGTCTGCCCGGCAGGAGCATCAATGGTCAAGGTGAAGCCGTCGAAGTGGTTACGGAAGGCCGTCATGATCCGTGCGTCGGCATTCGCGCAACGCCGATCGCCGAGGCGATGGTGGCAATCGTGTTGATGGATCATTTTTTACGGCATCGGGCGCAGAACGCCGATGTCCGTTCAGGATTGCCGGTTTTAAGATAAGCCGTTGTCAATAACCGGCATTAACGCCACAAGACATGACACCCTGTCTTGTGGTGCCTGAATAAAGACCTTTATGTCCATCCCTTACTGGCGTCTGTCAGGATTCTACTTTTTTTATTTTGCGACGTTGGGCGGTTTTTTGCCTTATTGGAGCCTCTATCTGAAAGACAGCGGCTTCAATGCCGATCAGATCGGTGAACTGTCTGCGTTGTTGGTGGGTACCAAAATCATTGCGCCTAATCTGTGGGGATGGGTTGCCGATCATACCGGCAAGAGTCTGCGCATCATCCGCATCGCCTCATTTTTCGCCGCCTTGCTGTTTGCCGGCTTTTTAATCGATCGCAGTTACATCGGGTTTGCCTGGATTACCATCGGGTTCAGTTTTTTCTGGAATGCCGCTTTGCCGCAGTTTGAGGCGGTAACCTTGTTTCATTTAAAAAGCGAGCCCCATCGTTATAGCCAGATCAGGCTGTGGGGCTCAGTCGGGTTTATTGTCACAGTGTTAGGCATAGGCTGGCTGCTGGATAAACAGTCCATATCGATGCTTCCGGTTGTCATTATCATCTTGCTGGCTTTAATCTGGGTTGTTGCCTTAACGACGCCGGATGCTCGCGCCTTAAGTTATGAAACCGAGCCTGTCGGCCTTATGCAAATCCTGAAAAGGCCGGAAGTGTTGGCTTTTTTAGTCGTTTATCTGCTGCTGCAAACGGCTCATGGACCTTATTATGTTTTTTATTCCATTTATCTTAAGCAATATCATTATTCGACAACGGTAACGGGAATGCTTTGGGCTTTAGGCGTCTGCGCGGAGATAGTGTTATTTGTTTACATGAGACGTCTATTAAAGCGTTATTCACTGCGGCATATTCTGCTGCTCAGCATCGTGCTGGCCGCCGGCAGATGGCTGATGATCGCCTGGTATGCAGATCAGTTATGGTTGCTGATTCTTGCCCAGTTGCTGCATGCAGCTACCTTCGGCGCAGCCCATGCTGCAGCTATTCATTTGGTTTATCTTTATTTTGGCCAGCAGCATCAGGGTAAAGGCCAGGCTTTATACAGTAGCCTGAGTTATGGGGTAGGCGGCATGCTGGGCAGCCTCTACAGCGGTTATTACTGGGAATCCATGGGTCCGACGTTTGTTTATTCATTAGCCGCCGTCGCGTGCGGATTGGCCTTTGTGATCGCTTATCTGTGGATTGGCTTTGAAAATACTCAACACCAGGCACTTTAGGTTAAAATAGCACTTGTACAGTGTGTGACCTATACTTACGCATGTGGTTTTTAGTTAACAATACTGATTTTAGGAAATAACGTGTTTGAAGTAATTAAAAGCGGCGGCTGGATGATGCTGCCAATCATTTTATGCTCAATTGGGGCAATGGGTATCATTGCTGAACGTTTATGGTCTTTGCAAAGGAAGAAAATCGTACCTTCGGAACTCGTTCCTCAGGTATGGAACTTATTTCGCGAAGGAAAGCTGGATAAAGCGGCTCTGCATCGTTTAAAGACCAGTTCGCCTTTAGGACATATTTTGGCAGCAGGCCTGGCTAATAGCGAGCATGGGCGCGAAGTCATGAAGGAATGTATTGAAGAAGCTGGCCGGCAGGTTGTTCATAATCTGGAGCGCTTTCTTAATACCTTGGGCACTATCGCTGCCGTCAGCCCTTTACTGGGGTTGCTGGGAACAGTGTTCGGCATGATTGAAATCTTTTCAGCTCTTTTGCAGCGCGGTGCCGGAGGAGATCCTTCTGTTTTGGCAGGGGGGATTTCCGTTGCGTTGATCACTACGGCAGCCGGACTGGTAGTAGCCATTCCCAGTTTGATTTTTCACCGTCATTTTGAAAGACTGGTCGATGAATACATCGTCAACATGGAAGCCGAAGCAATAAAACTGATTGAAATTCTGCACGGAGATCGTGAAGAGGCTTTATGAACTTTCACCGGAAAAAAAGAGAAAAAGTCGATATCATGTTGGTATCGATGATCGATGTACTTTTTGTATTGCTGCTGTTCTTTATAGTATCCACTACTTTCAATCGACAAACAGAAGTCAATGTAAAACTGCCCGAAGCCAATGGAGCCGAAGCCGAAACGCATGAAAAGATGGTTACCTTAATCATCGATGCGGACGGCGTTTATTATCTGGAAGGCGAAGATGGTCTGCCGCACGAACTGGTCAATCAGAACAAAGATACGCTAAGACAGGAATTGCAGAAAATCGCCTCGCATTCCTCTCAGTTGCCTTTTATTATCAATGCTGACGGCAAGACACCTCATCAGGCCGTCATTGCGGCGCTGGACAGCGCCGGTCAAGCGGGCTTCACGCATATCTCGTTTGCGACGGAAGAAGCGAAGACAGAAAAATGAAAAAAACGCTGGCTCGATGGGCGCAGGATATCTGGTATAAAGATCAGTTTATCGGCGTATGGCTTTGCCCATTGGGCTTTCTGTTTTGCGATCTGGTCAGGTTCCGCAGATTATTGTATCGCCTGGGCGTATTGAAAAAACAAACCGTGTCCGTTCCTGTCATCATGGTAGGCAATATTACGGTAGGCGGCACCGGGAAGACGCCGTTCGTAATAGAATTGGTTTCATTGCTTAAAGAAGCCGGCTATAAGCCCGGCATCATTAGCCGAGGCTATGGCGGACTGGCCGAATCATGGCCTCAGAGAGTTGATGAGAACAGTAATACCGAACTAGTCGGCGATGAAGCCCTGTTATTGGTCAGGCAGACGGATTGTCCTGTAGCGGTAGGTCCTGTCCGTGCCGATGCCGCCAATCTGTTGCTGGCGCAGACGGACTGTAATGTCATCGTATCGGACGATGGTCTTCAGCATTATGCGCTGGCTAGAGATATCGAAATTGCCGTTATTGATGGGGAAAGGCGGTTTGGCAACGGCTACTGCCTGCCTGCCGGACCCCTGAGGGAACCGATAGACAGGCTGCAAAGCGTCGATTTCAGGATTGTTAACGGCGCAGAAAAGGAAGATGAAGAATATTCCATGCAACTGATCGGAGATCGTGCGATCAATCTAGCCACGGGCCAGCAAAAATCATTGAACGATTTCAGCACCCTTGAATGTCATGCGTTGGCGGGGATAGGCAATCCTGAGCGCTTCTTCAATCTGTTGGCCGCTGCCGGCATATCATGCGCAACGCACAGCTTTCCGGATCATTACAAGTTTGAGCGGCACGATATCGAGTTCAATGATGATAAACCGGTATTGATGACTGAAAAGGATGCTGTAAAATGCACCGCTTTTTCAGGCTCGCAGCATTGGTATGTGCCGGTAAAAGCTGTTCTGGAACAAGGTTTTTCCGAACGATTATTAAATTTATTAAAAGCAAAGAACAATGGATAAAAAACTACTCGATATTCTGGCCTGTCCTTTATGTAAAAGCCCGTTGATTTATGATAAAGCCAAACAGGAATTAATCTGTAAAGCCGATCGTCTGGCTTTTCCTATTCACGATGACATTCCGGTCATGCTTGAGGACGAGGCGCGCGAATTAACCCTTGATGAAGTTGACGCTTTACATCAGTGAGTTTACGT
>CAYPJI010000206.1:0-4339 GCA_964411045.1 uncultured Methylobacter sp.
TCCTACAACAGCGTAATATCAGTTATAAATAAAGAAAAATATTGATTAATGTCATGTAACTTATCGTTTCCAGTCTTGGCGTGAGAGCCATGAATTAGGTAGGTATGTATTTACACCTTAATAATAGGGCGTTAAAGTATTGCAAACCTTTTTCCAAATAAATTCGGGCTTGAATTACATATAATGGATGAGCCAATTGACTGCGTAATATTGGGTATAGAAAACAATTTCTCCTAATTCCATTCGAAAGTTACAATGGAGATAACTCAACCAGAGATGGAAATGCTTTTAATATAATTATAAAAAAGCGCTTATTATTCAATTTTCCCCAAGTTTGTTCCCGTATCGATCTTTATATTTATGCTGAAGCGTTTTGATTCAAGTCTTATTTTCCCTAAAAAAAATACTACCTCTGGTATAAACCAGTGCGTTAAAAAATTAATCACATTGTCATATAAGGATTGTTTAATGGCTAAAAAGCTGGGATTGTTGGTGTGTCTGATAGGAAGCTTTTCAGGCGCTTCTGAAGCCCGCTCTGTGAAGTCGCTGATAGAAATGCGGCACGAAAATGTTGTTATACAGCAATGGGACCTAAGCTGTGGGGCTGCAGCCTTAACAACGTTATTAAATTATCAGCATGGCGATTTTGTAACGGAAAAAGAGGTTGCAAAAGAGCTTATGAACAGAGATGAATACATCAAGAATCCAATATTGGTCAATATTCGACAAGGTTTCTCGTTACTGGACCTTAAGCGTTATGCGGATGGTCATGGTTATAAAGGAGTCGGTTATGGTAAACTCACGTTCGATGACCTCATTAAAAAGGCTCCAATCATTGTTCCGATAAATGTCATGGGATATAACCATTTTGTTATCTTTCGTGGGACACAGGACAACCGCGTGCTGCTAGCCGACCCTGCATGGGGAAACCGGACAATGCTTGTTGATATGTTTGAAAAGATGAGAATCGATTTTCCTAAAATAGGCAAGGTCGGTTTTGTAGTTACTAGGCTTGATGGAGCTGAGCCGCCCAATCGCTTGCAGCCTCAGCCACACGAGTTTGTTATGACAAGATAATTAGGTAAATAATGGACCCTAAAAATAATAATAATCGAATGAAAGCATCGGAACGCTCCATTCAACAACCCTGGAGAATTTCACCAGGGCTTATCTTGATGATCGGCACAGGGATGCTGGTATCGAGTTGGGGGTATGCGGCAGATAAAACATCGGACTCTAGCCTGCAGGATCAACTTATACAAAAAATCGCTGAACGGGATCAAGTGATCGCTGATCTTCAGCGTAGAGTACAGCTTCTGGAACAACGCGCCGCAGCCCCTGAGGCCAATCGGCCTGCTGCCGCTAGCACCAGCCCTGCCGCCACATTGGCAAAGTCGCCTGCAAATCAGGCGCAAGTTCAAAAAGCACCGGTCAAGACACAACAAGCCAGCGCGGTACCTGGTAGTTTTGAAATTGATGAAGATGCAGCTCAACGCGCATTGGAACGTACATTAGTTCAAACCGGCGCTTTGCTGTTACCCTTTGGTCAGGTGGATATTCAGCCCTTCGCTACCTATACGCGAAGAGAAGATGATACGCCTTATTTAGCTAGGACTTCTATAGGGGGGAGTGTAGCAAATCAACGTATCCGTCGGGATGAAATCGATGCAGGCGCAAACATACTGGTTGGCTTGCCTTTTGAATCTCAGTTTGAGGTGCGTGTCCCTGGCCGGTTTATTAATGCAGATGCGACTTTCTCAGCGCCGGGAGTATTTCCTAGCAATACAAAAGCTAGCTCTTCAGCTTTTGGTGATGTCAGTGTCGGCCTTGCCAAAACCTTAATGCATGAAACGGATTGGCTTCCGGATGTGATAGGTCGAGTTACGTGGGATTCGGCGACTGGCGATATTCAAGACAATAATATTCTTACGGGAATCGGATTTAATGATTTCACCGGATCACTGACGTTCCTAAAACGTCAAGATCCATTGGCGTTCACCGGAAGAGTAGCTTACAAAACATTTTTAAAGGCAGAAGGCATAGAACCGGGCGATCAAGTTGAGTTTGATGTCAACGCAACTTTGGCAGCCAGTCCGCAGACATCTTTAAGCATCGGTTTGAAACAGACATTCTTTCAGGAAATCAAGCTTAACAATATTAAAATGCCAGGTAGCGATGGTGTTGCAAGCATGTTTACTGCAGGCGCTTCATCAATCATTGGCCGAAACCTGGTTTTCATCGTTTCGGGTGGTGTTGGGTTGACAGAGGAATCTCCCGATTATTCTCTCAATGTAACTATTCCGATCAGGTTTGATGTACCTAGACCAAAAATTTAGAGCATAAATTCTCCATAAAAGTCACAAGGGCTTTCAGGCCGCGGCAGTGCGCGCTAAAGCCCTTCCTAAACACATCCTGATGATCATCGACTCTCGAGTCATCGCGGCAACAAAGCGTTTAAAAATACATGTAGAGCCAGTGGTTATTGCATTGGCTGGCCAAAGTTGATGCGGGATTTGGAGCTAAAACTAAAGATTACATTCGAATGTGGCAAGTACCGAGCCATCCTCAGCAAGTGTTTCAAGCCGGGCATCGAATCCCCAGAGCCTGGCGACATGCTTTAGCACTTCATTTGCGCTTTGGGCCAGCGGCATACGGTGGTATTGAGTATGACGTAAAGTCAACGAACGATCGCCCTTACGATCGACATGATAGACCTGGATGTTGGGTTCGTTACTGCCCAGGTTGTATTGTTCCGACAATGCCTGGCGAATATATTGATAACCTTGCTCGTCATGAATGGAAGTCACCTCGATTTCTCTTTCCCTGTAGTCATCCATAATAGAGAACAGTTTAAGGTCGCGAATAACCTTGGGCGATAGATACTGGCTGATAAAGCTCTCATCTTTGAAATTCTGCATGGCGAAATGCAGCGTTTTATTCCAGTCGCTGCCGGCCATTTCCGGAAACCAGTGCTTGTCTTCAGGCGTCGGATTCTCACAGATTCTGCGGATATCGCTCATCATGGCAAAGCCCAGCGCGTAGGGATTAATGCCCGAGTAGTACTTGCTGTCGAAGGGCGGCTGATAAACCACATTGGTATGCGATTGCAAAAATTCAATCATGAAACCATCCGTTACCAGACCTTCATCATAAAGCTGATTCAGAATCGTATAATGCCAAAAAGTAGCCCAGCCTTCATTCATCACCTGAGTCTGTCGCTGGGGATAAAAATACTGGGAAATTTTGCGTACGATGCGAATGATTTCACGCTGCCAGGGTTCCAGAAACGGCGCATTTTTTTCGATGAAGTAAAGGACATTTTCCTGAGGTTCTTCGGGGAACCGTACTTCTTCTTCAACGTCATGGCGCAGCACTTCCCTGGAGGGTATGGTGCGCCATAATTCATTAATCTGAGATTGCAGGTAGGCTTCGCGCTCTCTCTGACGGGCCTGTTCTTCCTGCAGGGATAATCTGGATGGGCGTTTGTATCGGTCTACGCCGAAGTTTTTCAAGGCATGGCAAGAATCGAGGATGGCCTCAACCTGTTCTTCACCATAACGCTCCTCGCAGGCCGCAATATAGTTTTTGGCAAACAGCAGGTAGTCGATAATGGAATCCGCACTGGTCCAGGTCTTGAATAAATAATTCTTTTTAAAAAAGGAATTGTGCCCATAAGCAGCATGCGCGATAACCAATGCCTGCATGGTCATGCTGTTTTCTTCCATGAGATAAGCAATGCACGGATTGGAATTAATCACGATTTCATAAGCCAGCCCCATCTGGCCTCTTTTATAACGCTTTTCGTTTTTGACGAATTCCTTGCCGAACGACCAGTGACTGTATCCGATGGGCATGCCGACCGAGGCATAAGCATCCATCATTTGTTCGGCGGTAATAATTTCCAACTGCACCGGGTAGGTGTCCAGGCCGAAGTTATTGGCGATTCGGGCTATTTCCGCGTGATATTTTTCTATCAGCTCAAATGTCCATTCCGATGTTTCTGATAGTGGCTTTCTGTTCATGCGCTTTGCTTTTCAAAAAGTTTACGGAATACGGGATAAATATCGGTTACCCCGGCAATACGTTGCATGGCAAAATTGCTCCATTGGCTTTTCAGAGTCAGATACTCATGCCAGAGGTTCTGATGCCTGTCCTCGGTGATCTCGATATAAGCGTAATACTGCATATAAGGCATGATCTGCTCGGACAGTATTTTTGTGCAGTCTTTTGAATCATTGTCCCAGTTATCCCCATCCGAGGCTTGCGCCGCATAAATATTCCATTCGGAGGTCGGGAAACGCTCCTGAATGATCTTGCTCATCAGATTGAGTGCGCTGGA
>CAYPJI010000207.1:0-4307 GCA_964411045.1 uncultured Methylobacter sp.
CTTTGGTATGTCTCGTCCATTGAGGCATCAATAGCGATACCTTCTTTGGTCTTTAAACGATATTTCGTATCCCAGATGTCAATCGAGGCATCTTGGAACGGTATTTCGGTCACGGCATTGGCTACGACATGGAGTTTGGCTGTCATTGATAAGTCCCTGCGATTGTTGTGTAAGGGGGTGAAAACAAGCCGTTGCTTTTGCGGGCAACTTATGCTTGTTTGTCGATATGTAGTGATTTTTTAATAGGATAACACAATATATAGTGGTTATCGAGAAAATAATGAATTCGGGAATGATTAAAAAATGCTTGCAGGAAGACGATTTTTTAATGTAGGGATTCTGTTCCTATCAATTTTAGATTCAAAAGCGCCTGGTAAAGTTTAGCGGGATTGCGCCAGGGCAGCGTGCGGAATATCGATTGTGGCGGCGGGTGAGGTCATCGTCTGCCTTTCGCAAAGCAGACGATGACAAGCGGAGCGGTTTAGGCGGATTTTGCCAATTTACTGTGGCGCATCGAATAAGCGAAATAAATGATCAGGCCAAGAACCAGCCAGATAATGAAGCGCAACCAGGTGAGGGCAGGCAGGAAAGCCATTAGCGCACTACAAGACAGCATGCCGAGTATCGGGAATAATGGATGGAACGGCGCGCGGAAAGGACGGGGCATGTCCGGCTTGACGATGCGCAGTATGAGCACGCCCAGGCAGACCAGCACGAATGCGGCCAGTGTGCCGATATTGACCAGTTCCGCCAGATCGCCAAGCGGCATGAAGCCGGCGATCAGCGATATGATGACGCCGCAAAGCACAATCACGCGCACCGGCGTTTGTGTTTTAGGGTTGAGCTCGGAAAAGAAAGGCGACAGCAGGCCGTCGCGCGACATGGCGAAGATGATGCGCGTCAGGGCATAGTAAAGCACCAGCATTACCGTCGTAAGCCCTGCGATGACGCCGGTTGCGATCAGCGCCGATGCCCAGTTAACGCCGATCAGGCTCAGGGCATGCGCCACGGGCGAGGAGACGTTCAGGTCGGTATAAGGCACAACGCCGGTCAGCAGGCCGGATACGACAATATAGATGATGGTACAGAAGATCAGTGAGGCGACAATGCCGAAGGGCAGGTCGCGCTGGGGATCTTTTGCTTCTTCCGCAGCGGTCGAAACGGCATCAAAGCCGACATAGGCGAAGAATACCAGCGATGCGCCGGCCAGAACGCCGGTGGTCTTGCCGTCCGGCAAGGTCTCAAACCAGCCGTAAGGCATGAATGGACTCCAGTTGTCCGGATTGACGTTGAATATGGCGACGGCGATGAACACGGTTATGGTGATCAGCTTTATGAATACCATGGCATTGTTGGTTTTGGCGCTGTGCTTGACGCCTATGATCAGCAAACCCATCAGGAGCAGAATGATGGCCGAGGCCGGCAGGTTGATCAAGCCTCCCAGTTTGGGCGCTTTGGTCAGCATTTCCGGCAGAGGCAGCCCGATGGCCGTCATGGCATTATTGAAATAACCGGACCAGCCGTTGGCGACAGCCGCCACCGAAATGCCGTATTCGAGCAGCAAATCCCAGCCGATAATCCAGGCGAACAGCTCGCCGAACGCCACATAACTGTAGCCATAAGCGCTGCCGCATCCTCCGATGGCGGCGGATAGCTCTGCGTAAGCCAGCGCGGCAAATGCGCAGGCCAGCCCCGCTATGACGAACGATAATATGACGGCGGGCCCGGACATTGTTGCGGCGGCAATGCCGGTCAGGACGAAAATGCCAGTGCCAATGATGGCGCCAATACCCAGAAAGGCAAGATCCCATGCCGATAAGCAGCGATGAAGGCCGGTGCCGGAATGGTCATCCGGCTTGAGGTGTTTGGTGCGGAAAATTTGCAGCGACATATGATCTCTGTGCGTTTATTAAAGTTGTTTATTAAGGAATTGGACATTGGCAGAGGCGTCCATCTGCTGAGTAAGCCTAATTATAGTGTAGGAAGACAGTATAACGATAAATCTGATGCCATTTTTTGCTTACTTTCAGCGATTAAACGCAGGTTTTCAGTGATTAAGGGCAAGATGACGGCAAGGGCATTGCTCAGAGCCGGCGTGGCTTCAATCTTATGTACGTCATCGTACCGACAGCAACGCTGAATGGAATTAAGGTTACAGTCATTTCCGAGGCGAATCGCCTCGTAATCCGTTTCTCCAGGAGCGCAGCTATGAGAGCACTTTGTTGGCATGGTAAATCCGATGTACGTGTTGATACTGTTCCCGATCCCGTTATTGTCGATCCTACGGATGCTATCGTAAAAATAACGTCTACTGCGATCTGTGGCTCTGATCTCCATCTTTACGACGGCTATATGCCGACCATGGAGTCAGGCGACATTTTGGGTCATGAGTCTATGGGAGAGGTTGTTGAGATCGGTGCTGAGGTGAGTACTTTGAATATAGGCGACCGCGTCGTTATTCCTTTCACGATTTCGTGCGGGCACTGCTTCTTCTGCGAAAAAACGCTTTACGCATGTTGCGATACCACTAACCCGAATGCCGAAATGGCGCGCAAGGTGATGGGGCATTCGCCGGCCGGCATTTTCGGTTATTCTCATTTGCTCGGCGGTTTTGCGGGCGGCCAGGCGGAGTATCTGCGCGTGCCTTATGCTGATGTCGGACCGATCAAGATTAAATCCGGGCTGCCCGATGAAAGAGTGCTCTTTCTGTCCGATATTTTTCCTACCGGCTATATGGCTGCCGAGAATGCCCAGATTGAGGCAGGGGATACGGTTGCGGTCTGGGGTTGCGGGCCAGTGGCGCAGTTCGTTATTCAGAGTTGCTGGATGATGGGCGCCGGCCGCGTCATTGCTATCGACCGTGTGCCGGAACGCCTGAGCATGGCGCAAGAGTACGGCAAGGCCGAAATCGTCGATTTTGAGGAAGAGGATGTCTACGATCGATTGATGGCGATGACGAATGGCCGCGGCCCTGATCGCTGCATTGATGCGGTTGGCTGCGAGGCACATGGCACCGGCAGCTTCGACGCCGTAATCGATAAGGCGAAAGCGGCGCTTTATTTAGGGACTGATCGCCCGCATGCCTTGCGTGAAGCGATTATGTGCTGCCGCAAGGGAGGAACCGTCTCGATTCCCGGCGTCTATGTCGGTCTTCTCGATCATATGCCGATGGGGGCTGCGATGAACAAAGGTTTGACCTTGAAAATGGGGCAAACCCACGTGCAACGTTATCTTGAGCCGTTGCTCGAGATGATTGAAGACGGTCAGATCGATCCGTCTTTTGTTATCACGCATCGTCTGGGATTGGAGGATGGCCCTCAGGCTTACCGGACTTTCCGCGACAAGGAAGATGGTTGCATTAAAGTGGTATTGAAGCCGTAAGCCGGCAAGACAATGGATATTTTATTTCAGATTGATTGGCGGTCGGTTTTTGTTCCATCCGTCGGTATTCTGGAGATTATTGTGCGCGGCACGATCGTCTATCTGATGCTGTTCGTTTTATTGCGGGTGCTAAGGCGTGAGGCTGGGTCTTTGGGAATAACCGATGTTTTGGTGATTGTGCTTATTGCTGACGCGGCCCAGAATGGCATGGCCGGCGAGTATAAATCCATTACCGAAGGGCTTGTTTTAGTCGCGACAATTGCTTTTTGGGATTACCTGCTGGATTGGCTAGGTCACAGTATCCCTTCTATTCAACGACTTATTCATCCCGCTCCCTTGTTGCTGATAAAAGATGGCCGGATGCTACGCAAAAATATGCGCCAGGAAATGATTACTCAGGACGAGTTGATTAGCCTGATACGTCAACAAGGGGTGGAGCGTGCGAGCGAAGTCAAGGCATGTTATCTGGAGAGCGACGGCGGCATCAGTGTAATAAAAAAAGATGCTGACGACAGTGGTTCTCAAAGGCCAACGAAAAAGCAGCCATGAATTTCATGGGCTTCATTGTTATGCCTGTCCGCTTGAATTCTTATGAGCGGAGCGACTGCAGGGAGAATTGACTTTTTCTGCCCGTGCAGTCTCTCATAAATTGATGGCAATTTAAAAAGTGACAAGTCAAATGAAAAATAAATTGCCTGAATGCGCTTTAATGGCGTCTGCCGTTTCTGCCGCCAGTCGATTCTTCAAATTTGACTTTTAAAGGTTTTCCGCAGTACAGGTTGCCGTCTAGCCCGGCGATAGCCGCTCTGGCTTCATGGCCTTCCATTCCGATAAAGCCGAAGCCTCGGCATTTACCGCTAAATATATCCGAAGCCAGTTGGATGGAGCGGACTTTTCCATATTGGGAAAATAAAGCTTGTACAGAT
>CAYPJI010000208.1:0-4279 GCA_964411045.1 uncultured Methylobacter sp.
GCATAAAACGACAAGCCTTTCAGCACATACACCAGCAAATCCTGGAGACTGGCCACATCCTCCTTCTTGCCGCAGATGCCGGCCGAGTCGCAGGCAACGTTTTTTTTGGCTTCCTGACAGTGGTAACAAAACATATTTAATCTAACTCTCTTACTAAATTACTTGACGCGCATGCCCGGCTGCGCGCCTTCGTCGGGGTGCAGTACCCATATGTCTTTGCCGCCGGGGCCTGCCGCCAGCACCATGCCTTCCGAGACGCCGAAGCGCATCTTGCGCGGGGCCAGGTTGGCGACCACGACCGTCAGTTTGCCTTCCAGCTCTTCCGGCGCATAGGCCGATTTGATGCCGGCGAAGATGTTGCGCGTTTCATCGCCGATATCGACGGTCAATTGCAGCAGTTTTTCGGCGCCTTCCACAGGGGCGGCTTTGACAATGCGCGCAATGCGCAGATCCAGTTTGGCGAAATCGTCGAACTCGATCGTGTCGGCGACCGGCTCGCAGGTGGGTGCTTTGGCTTTAGGCGCTTCGGCGGTTTTTTCCAGGCTTTCCTTGGAGGCTTCGATGATAGCGGCGATTTTATCTGGCTCGATGCGCGTCATGAGCGGTTTGAAATCGTTGATGGCATGGTCTGCCAACGGCTGCGCATCGGTTGGCCAGGTCTGCGAGGCGATGTTCAGGAACTGCTCGGCTTCGGATGCCAGCGCCGGGATGACCGGTTTCAGGTAGGCGGCCAGCAGGCGGAACAGGTTGATGCCCATTGAGCAGACCTCATGCAGTTCGGCGTCTTTGCCTTCTTCCTTGGCGATCAGCCAGGGCTTTTTCTCGTCGATGTACTGGTTGGCTTTGTCGGCCAATGCCATGATTTCGCGCATGGCCTTGGCGAATTCTCGCGCTTCGTAAAACTCGGCGATTTGCGCATGGGCTTTGACGAATTCGGCGAACAGGGCCGGTTCCGAGCAGTGCGCGGACAGCCTGTTGTCGAAGCGTTTCTTGATGAAGCCGCTGCAGCGGCTGGCGATGTTGACGACCTTGCCGACCAGGTCGGAATTCACGCGCTGGCTGAAGTCGTCGAAGTTCAGGTCGATATCGTCAACGCCGGCGCTCAGCTTGGCGGCAAAATAATAGCGCAGGTATTCGGGATTCAAATGGTCCAGATAGGTTCTGGCCTTGATGAACGTGCCGCGCGACTTGGACATTTTCTCGCCGTTCACGGTTAAAAAGCCGTGCGCGAAAATGGCGCTGGGCGTTCTGAAGCCGGCGCCGCTCAGCATGGCAGGCCAGAACAGGGCATGGAAATAAATGATGTCCTTGCCGATGAAATGATACAGCTCGGCATCGCTGTCCTTGTCCCAGAAGGCGTCGAAATCGATACCCTGCTTCTCGCACAGGTTCTTAAAGCTGGCCATGTAGCCGATAGGCGCGTCGAGCCAGACGTAAAAATACTTGCCCGGCGCGTCCGGAATTTCGAAGCCGAAATAGGGTGCGTCACGCGAGATATCCCATTGCTGCAGGCCGGCTTCCAGCCATTCGTCGAGCTTGTTGGCGACTTCCGGCTGTAAATGCCCGGATTTGGTCCAGTGCCGAAGCAGTCCAGCGAAATCGCCGAGATTGAAGAAGTAATGGACGGAATCCTTTTCCACCGGTTTCGCGCCCGAAACGGCGGAAATGGCGTTTTTTAATTCGGTCGGTGAATAGGTTGCGCCGCAGGCTTCGCAGCTGTCGCCGTATTGATCGGGGGCGCCGCATTTGGGGCACTCGCCTTTGATGAAGCGGTCGGGCAGGAACATGTTCTTAACCGGGTCGTACGCCTGCGTGATCGTGCGCGAGCTGATGTGGCCGCCGTCGCGAAGGCGCGAGTAGATCAGCGCGGAAAAGGTTTTGTTCTCGTCGGAATGGGTGCTGTGGTAGTTGTCGAAGGCGACGCCGAATTCAATGAAGTCGGCCAGGTGTTCCTTGCCGATCCGAGCGATCAGTTCTTCCGGCGTAATGCCTTCGCGGTCGGCTCTCAGCATGATCGGCGTGCCGTGCGTATCGTCCGCGCAGACGTAATAACATTGATTGCCGCGTTGTTTCTGAAAACGTACCCAGATATCCGTTTGAATGTATTCAACCAGATGCCCAAGATGAATAGGGCCGTTGGCGTAGGGTAAAGCGCTGGTGACGAGAATTTTTCTATCCGACATAAATTAAATATCAAGCAGTACGATGACAAAACGAACCGTGTATTATGGCATAAAATAGCGCCGCTACCGAATAACGCTGCGCTAAAATGTGCATTATATGAGAAAAGCGGTAAAATGGCTTCTATTCCAGAGTAAATTACTTGGTTATTTGCTCGTATCCTTACTTTCCTAACATGGAGCATAGTATGTCAAGCATCGAAAGGGCTGATGTAGAAAATCTTCTGAGTACGTTTATCGATCCGAACAATGGCACCGATCTGGTTTCCGCAAAAACGGTGAAGGCGATCGCAATCGATGGAGCCAATGTCAGCGTTAAACTGGAACTGGGCTATCCTGCCAAAAGTTATATCGACGAGCTTAAGATGGGCGTCGAGCGGCATCTGAAAGCGCTGGACGGCGTAGGCAACGTGACGGTCGATGTTTCGGTAAAAATCATTGCGCATGCCGTGCAGCAGGCGTTGAAGCCGTTGCCCAATGTTAAAAACATCATTGCCATCGCCTCGGGCAAAGGCGGGGTCGGCAAATCCACGACTGCGGTCAATCTGGCGCTGGCGTTGACGGCTGAAGGCGCGCAGGTCGGCATTCTCGATGCCGACATCTACGGCCCCAGCATTCCGACCATGTTGGGATTGTCCGGCTACCCGGCCAGCGAGGACGGCAAGACCATGATGCCGAAAGTCTCTTACGGCGTGCAGACCAATTCCATCGGTTACCTGGTCGACGCCGACCAGCCGATGATCTGGCGCGGGCCGATGGTGACCAATGCCCTGCAGCAATTGCTGAAGGATACCAACTGGAATAACCTTGATTATCTGATCATCGACCTGCCGCCCGGCACCGGCGATATCCAGTTGACCCTGGCGCAGCAGATTCCGGTCAGCGGCGCGATCATCGTCACGACGCCGCAGGATATCGCCTTGATCGATGCCCAGCGCGGCCTCGGCATGTTTGAAAAAGTCAATGTGCCGGTGCTGGGCATAGTGGAAAACATGAGCCTGCATATCTGCAGCAACTGCGGCCATGAAGAAGCCATTTTCGGCGAGGGCGGCGGCGCGGCCATGGCCGAGAGAAACCGGGTCGACTTTCTGGGCTCGCTGCCGCTGGATATCACTATCCGCCAGTTCGCTGATTGCGGCCGGCCGACGGTCGCGGCCGATCCCGATGGACGCCCGGCGCAGATCTACAGGGAAATCGCCCGCAAGGCCGCAGCCAAGCTGGCATTGAAAGCCAAGGATTTCAGCGGTAAGTTTCCTAACATCGTTGTGCAAAATACTTGATCAGGCAGGGCAAGGCTGAGCGTTGGCCTGGCGATAGCCGCCGGCCAGCCGTTCCGCCTTGCGTCCGGCTATCTGTCTGTGTGAAAATTAGTCTTTTTAAATCAACCAGGTATTTAGTAGTTCATGAGCATTAAGTCGGACAAGTGGATACGCCGCATGGCGGAAGAGCACGGCATGATCGAGCCGTTTGAGCGCGGTCAGGTCAGAAATGCGGAGCAGGGGCGCGTCATTTCCTACGGCACATCCAGTTATGGCTATGATGTCCGGTGTTCTGATGAATTCAAGATTTTTACCAACATCAATTCGGCTATCGTCGATCCGAAAAATTTCGATTCGAACAGTTTCGTCGATGTGAAGTCCGATGTCTGCATCATCCCGCCGAACTCGTTTGCGCTGGCGCGCACGGTCGAGTATTTCCGCATTCCGCGCGACGTCTTGACAATCTGCCTGGGCAAGTCAACCTATGCGCGTTGCGGCATTATCGTCAACGTCACGCCGCTGGAACCGGAATGGGAAGGCCATGTGACGCTGGAGTTTTCCAATACTACGCCGCTGCCTGCCAAAATCTACGCCAATGAAGGCGTCGCGCAGATGCTGTTCATCGGCAGCGACGAAGTGTGCGAAACCTCTTACAAGGACAGGGGCGGCAAGTATCAGGGGCAGACTGGCGTTACCTTGCCGAAAACTTAAGATTGCGGTTGGTTTTGGGCATAATCCCATCCCCATCAGCTTAAACAGATTGATTATTGACCACGAAGGGCGCGAAGTCGTAGGGTACGAGACTGTGAAAGTATTCAAAATTTTTCTCTTTGACGTCTA
>CAYPJI010000209.1:0-4244 GCA_964411045.1 uncultured Methylobacter sp.
GTATTGACGCTTCTTCTCGCCGGTGAGCTCCTTTTCCTTAATGGTATCTTCAATCTGGTACAGCTTCGCGATCTGTTGCAGGGCTTCGGTGGCCTTCTCAGGATGGTCCTTTTGGGCCTCAACGAAGCAACGGCGACTATGCACCCAGCACTGGGCGTGAGTGATATTTTCTTGTGCGGCCGCATAGCGAGCATACGCTGCATAGCCATCGCTGATGAGTGTGCCTGAGAACTGCTCCTTCAGCACTTGCTCGATATGAAGTTTGCCCCGACTGTTTGAGTAGGTAAACACCACTTCATCGGCATCGCCATACATTGGCCAGAACCACCCTGATTTCATTTTGCCTTTTTGTGCCCCAGGCCGCTTTTGGTGGCCGGCTTTGATGGGCGTTTCATCCATTGCCAGCACTCGACTGCGTAAAATGTTGTCGGTTTGGGCATCAACGATGGGGCGCAATAAATCAATGCTGCGTTTAACTAAATTGGTGAGGGTGCTGCGGCTAACGGTGATACCCGCTTGTTGAATACGCTGGTGTTGGCGGTACAGCGGCAGATGAAACTGAAATTTATCAACCAGCAGGCCAGCCAATAGGCTGACATCGGCCAAGCTGCTGTCCAGCACATGAATAGGGGCCGGTGTGGTAACAGGCTTTTCGCTCCCTTTGCGGCGGAAAACTGGCCGTTCGACTTGCAGAACCACATAGCTGGACGTCCGCTGAGCCAGCCGATAGCTGGTCTTGGTGCCCAGAACCTCGTACTGATCCGCGTTTGGGCCAGTGAGCTCCGCTGGCAGGTGTTCAACGATTTCCACGGGTACATCAGCAGTAAAGCGCAACCCTGTATCGTTCAGACAGTCATCGTCACGCTGCTTTTTTGCCGTGCCCCGTTGATAGGAGCGAATGGTACGCTTCTCCTCTTGCGGTGGCTCTTGAGTGTCTGACGAATCTGCTGTTTGAAACAACTCGCCCTGTCCTGGCAGGTCATACACTTGCTTCTCGGACTTGGGGCCAAACAACTGCTTCTTGAACCAGTCCAACTGATGTTGCAGGATTTTAATCTGCTCACGCAACAACGCATTTTCCTCGGCCAAGACCGATGAAAACTCTTTGGGGTTAGGTGTGCAAGCTGTTGAATTCATGGGATTAATTTTATCAAAAAACAGCTTTTTATGCACCATTAAATCGCTTGAATTGACGATATTTTTGCACCTCGATACCGTCAATTAACAGCTGCAAACCAGCAGGTGTCAGCATCTTCTGGCCTTCGCTGGATGGCTGCACCCGAAACTGGCCCTGTTCAAGACGCTTGGCCCACAAGCAGTAACCGGAGGGCGTGAAATACAGCACCTTCATCTGGGTTTTGCGTCGGTTGACGAAGGCAAAATAATGGCCGTTGAGCGGATCTTGCTTTAGCTGGTTGCGGATCAACGCACTGAGTCCCCGGAATGATTTACGCATATCCGTGGGTTCGGTACAGAGCCAAATCCGGGCTTGACTATCAAATCCGATCATCCATTCTGGCTCAGTCGCAGCTCCACACCATTGCCCAGACTGAGCACAATACTCCAAGCTGGGCCGGTGGTACCGGCCATCAAGGAAGAAAGGTCTAGAAATCCGGTTGCTTCAGACTTGGGCGCAGCCGCCGCAGACAAACGCTTGCGCCAATTACAGAAACTGGCATAGCCAATATCGTGCTGACTACAGAATTGAACTGCTGACAGACCGCTGTCAAGCTGCTGGTCGATCAGAGTTTGCCACTGTTCTGGGGTACGGTGCTTTCTCATGGGTATAACCTCGCGCTAGTAAATGTGAGGTTACTGTAGAGTGCAGATTGACCGTGTGGCAGGGTGTCTTGGAATGAACGCTTACGATGTGCTTGATCAAGAGCTGACGCGGCGAGAGCATGTTTTCTGCTGCTATGCTGATGGCTACAATATTTATGCCAGCAGTAAAGAGGCAGGTGAGCGCGTTTTATCGTTCGTCACGTTGTTCATTTCTTAGCGAGTCACCGCCAGAAACTAGCATACAGGGCCCAGCAAAAACGTTGTAAACGACCCCTGCATGCTAGGTGAAGCAATTTATTCCTATAAAAATTTCCAAGTGTAATTAAAGATCAATCTATTTTCATTAACATCGGTTCGGTAATTAGAGCGGGCAATAACATTACGTATTTTTATATTTAAATCTTTTAACACGCCTCTTTGAAAGGTATAGCCAATATCTAAATCACGCTCCCAGGCTTTACCCTCGTAACCTGCATCGGTTTTGACGTTATTACCTCTAATATAACGCACAGTCGAAACGAGGCCAGGCACACCTAAAGAAGCAAAGTCGTAGTCGTAACGAACTTGCCAGGAACGCTCTTGAGCGCTTGCAAATTCGTAAGTAGGTACTTCATTACCTAGAGGACTGACATTGTTAAATACGCGGGGGAAGGCGTCATCGCCATGCATGGATTGATAGCCGATATAAAACGTGCTGTCTTTGTATTTGGCAGAGAGCATGCTGAAATAGGCAGTATTATCAATTTTCCCTAAACGCTTGCTGCCATCTTCTTTTGAGTCAAAAATACCAAGGTTAGCACCAAGTACCCAATCCCCAACTGGCTCGGAGTGTTTTAAGCTATAAAAGCGCTGCTGATAAATATTTTTCAGCTCTGCGTACCACAGAGCGGCAGTCGTTTTATCTTGATTAAAACGATAATCAGCACCTGTATAATTAAAGCGATCTGTTTCAGCGCTGAGTTGAGGAACGTGGCCTAATTTGGCGCTCAGTTTACTGTGGCCTGAGCGGTTTAAAAGACTGCCGGAACGGAATTGTCCTGCTTGTAAGGTCAGACCTTCAATTTCTTTGAGACAATACTCGCACCTTGATATGTCGGTGGCAGTAATCGAATGTCACTGAAAGCAAGCACTGGCAGGTTAGGCGTCAGCTCACCAACTTTAAGCTCTGTATTTGAGAAGCGAATTTTTGCTGCAGCGCCGGCACGAGAAAAATTATCGGGTGCTTTACCGCTGTCACTGGCTGGTAAGAGTCCAGTATTGATACGGCTACCTCCGCTATCGAGCTTAATGCCTACCATGCCGATAGCGTCAATTCCAAAGCCAACCTCACCTGGGGTATAGCCTGAGCTTAATCTTAGGATAAAACCTTGCGCCCATTCTTCTGACTTAGATTGCTGATTCGAACCAACAATGTCAGAAAAATCCCGTGTAAAATAATAGTTTCTTGCTTGTAAGGTAGCGCTAGCTCCTTCTAGAAATCCTTCTAACTCTTTTGCGGAAACAGCAGCTGACATCAGAGCCGTTAAAACTGTGAAGGTTAAAATACTACTTTTATTTTTCTTTAACATTTTACTCTCTCTTATTGTTTTATATTAAATACTCAATGACTCATAAGAATACAAGCCTACTAAAATCAACTTCTTAACTATAGAAATAAAAACCTAATAGATTTTTAACTAAATACGTATGAAATATTATTTATATATTCATTCTCCCTAGTAGTTATTTCTTTCTTAAAATTATAGAACCCAGATCAAACCCTTTTGTAATTATAGATATAACTAACAAGGGGGTTTAAAGTATTTTTATATTTTCAGCTACTGAAATCCTTTTAGATCAACATCAAGGACAACTGAGGGAAGGCACTCAGCAAAACTAGAGCAACGAGCGTCATAAATAAAAACGGCAATAATGATCGAAATATTTTCAACGGAGGAATTCCAGTCATTGATGAGCTTATAAATAACCCAGCCCCCACCGGAGGGGTCAGCAGTCCCATAACGAGTGTCAAACAGACCACAACACCGAACTGGTACGGAGTAATCGCAAACTGCTGTTGTGCAATCGGTAGCAAAATAGGTACTACCAGAATAAGTGCAGCGATACCATCGATCACCATCCCAACAACCAGCAGCATCCCAACAACCATCAGCAAAAAAACAAAAGGATCGCTAGTTTGACCCGCAATCCATGCTGCAGCAGCTTGTGGAATTTGCTCATAGACGATCACCCAGCCAAAGACACCTGCTGCTGAGATCAGAATAACCACCATGCTGGAGTTCAGTGCAGTACGCTTAAGAATTTCTGGGATTTGAGAAAAACTTAAATTTTTATAAATATATTTCCCAATTAATAGTGCAGCTAATGATGCTAGTGCCGCTGATTCTGTTGGTGTAGCTAGGCCTGTTAAGATGCCACCAATAATCAATAAAGGTATCAAGCTTGCTGGAATGCCCATTAAA
>CAYPJI010000210.1:0-4234 GCA_964411045.1 uncultured Methylobacter sp.
AAATTCAAGGGTTCAACAATATTTGGGTATCTCCCCGGAATCCAATAAGAGCCTTTCCGTTTATTCATAGACCGAACCAATTCCGATAAAATTTTTGAGTTTTTTATACAGGCCTTTCGCCATATTGCTTGCAGATTGCCAGAATTTACCTGGTGTGAATTGATAATGCCTCGCATCACCGGCAATAGAAAGCGACAAGGAACAAGAAGCGCCGTTTTTTGCTGTCCGAGTGCTGCGATTGCTAGCGTTTCGTATCTTCCTTGAAAAAACGCTGCAAAAGAATGAATGTTGCTGCAGCAAAAATTGGAAAGGCTATAATTATCGATGCTTCAAATACAGTAGATATTTCTGAATCGCTTCTAGCATATGGGATGTAAATATTGCTAGCTAATGTGCCTACGACCGGACTTATGATCACACCACAAATTACACTGATCACTAACTTCCAGAGTTTTGATTTGGCCATGCTATTTATCCTATGATCCAGAAGAACCAAACATCAGCCTTTTGATAGCGACCACCTCCCATAACAAGGAAATCCCAGTAGCTACTAAATCTAGTTAGTCTATTACCATTCCATAAATCGATATGATCACCTTGGTTGCCTGGACCATAATAGTCTTTGAAAAATATTATTCCTTTTTTGCCAGCAATCTTGGAGAACCCATCTTTTCCCTTGAATTTAATTGGCTTCTGTATCTTCGCAGAGATCGGATATTTCTCTAAAGCATTTGCCAATTCTTCTGCGGCTAATATATGCCCTGGCTTGTCTTTATGAAGCCAGCATCTCCTGACTGGCAAATTTCGCGTTTTTAAACCACTGCGTTCTAAACATTCCCCCATTCTGATTGCGCACTGGTTGCCGAAGTTCTTTTTGCCATCAGATGAGCAAGGATAGTCATCGTCTGTAATAGTGGGATGATTTTCCCACAAAGTTTCAAATAGGCTCATTGGTAATATTCTTCTTATCGCTAACAAATTGTTGATTTAGATTCTGCACGATGAAGAGCACTTTAACTCCACTTGCAGTAGCTAATCCCCTAAAAATCATAAAGACTTTATTGAAGCGGCCACCAGTACAGCGATATAGATGATAGTTATCTCATTGCATATACCGGCGGCCTGGAAGATTACTGCTGTTTATCTGTCTTTGCTTCTTTCTTTGGAGCTGCTGCCTCAGGCTTTGGAGCTGCCGCCCCGGAATCACTCAACAAGATATCACTTTTGTTTTTTTGCACGGTTTTTTCGCCGATACCGGAAACATTGGCCAGCTCTTCTACTGTTTTGAACGGACCTGCTTCTGTCCTGTATTTAACAATAGCTTCGGCTTTTTTCTGGCCAATGCCTGAGAGGGATTCCGATATCGTTTTGGCGTCAGCGGTATTGACATTGACGGGAGCGGCAATGACATTGGCGGCGCAAAAGGTGGCAAATAAAGTTACTAATAATGTTTTCATGTTTTGTCCTTAAATAAATTATGAAATTCGAATAGTCTTAACTTATCGCCAACCAAAAATAATATTAACTATTCACAAGGTAGTTTAGACGTTAGTGTCAAAAATACCAGATGATGTTACGCATCAGTTGAATTGAGACAGGTTTAAAAAGTACCGCCAGCGCGACGGTTGTTTGAATTCAACTGTAGGGGCGAATTCACTTGTGCCCCTGGCGGGTATTCGACCCGAAACGCTCGCTATAAAGCGGCAGTTAAGTGCGAATGAATTCGCACCTACACACGCGCATCACTATTCAGGCGGCATGGTCCGCTGTGAGTTGAATGAAGATCGGTTTAACAACCTTTCGCCAGTGCGACAAGCAGGATAAAAAACAGCCCATGCGTAATATCAGATACCAGTCTTCAAGGACAGCCAAAATCTAGCGGCCGATGGCGTAATAGTGCAAACCGTTGCGCCGGACCAAACGCGGCTCGTACATGTTTCGGCCGTCGAAAATGACTTTATCCTGCAGCTGCTGGCTTAAAAAATCAAAGTCCGGGCTGCGGAACTGCTTCCATTCCGTCACGATTACCAAGGCATCAGCCTGTTTCAGCACCTCCTTGGGCGAGTCGAAATAGCTCAAACCCGATCTATCGCCATAAAGGCGCCGCGCTTCGTCCATCGCTTCCGGATCGTACGCCTGAACGCTGGCGCCGGCCTCCAGCAAGGCTTCGAGGACGACCCGGCTGGGGGCATCGCGCATATCGTCGGTATTGGGCTTGAATGACAAGCCCCACAGGGCGAAGGTCTTGCCGCTTAAAGCGCCCTGATAGTGCTGATTGATCTTCTCAAACAGCCGGTGCTTCTGACGGTTGTTGACGTTCTCCACGGCATTGAGCAGTTCTGCCTGATAGCCGCATTCTTTGGCCGTTCTTTCCAACGCTTTGACGTCTTTCGGGAAACAGGAGCCGCCATAGCCGCAGCCGGGATAGATAAAGCTGTAGCCTATGCGCGTGTCGGAGCCTATCCCCTGCCGGACATGCTCGATATCGGCGCCCAGCTGTTCGGCCAGATTGGCCAGTTCGTTCATGAAGCTGATTTTGGTCGCCAGCATGGCGTTGGCCGCATATTTAGTCAGTTCCGCCGAGCGGATATCCATGGTGATGACGCGCTCGTAGCTGCGGTTGAACGGCGCATACAGGGCCCGAAGCAGTTCGGCGGTCCGGGGATTGTCAGTGCCGATAACGATACGGTCGGGCTTCATGAAGTCGCTCAAGGCATCGCCTTCCTTCAGGAATTCGGGATTGGACACGACATCGAACTCCAGGTCTAGGCCGCGATTGTCCAGGATTTTCTGCATCGTCGCCTTAACCTTGTCGGCCGTGCCGACCGGCACGGTCGATTTGTCGACGATGACCCGGTAGCCGTCCATATGCTCGGCAATGCTGCGCGCGACAGCCAGCACGTACTGCAGGTCGGCCGAGCCGTCTTCATCGGGCGGCGTGCCGACCGCGATGAATTGAAACAGGCCGTGGTCCACGGCTTCCTTGACATCGGAGGTAAACCGCAGCCGCCCCTCGGCCTGGTTTTCGCGGACCATGGCTTCCAGCCCGGGCTCATAAATCGGGATGATGCCTTGTTTGAGTTTTTCTATTTTGGCGACATCGACATCCATGCAGACGACGTCATTGCCGACTTCCGCCAGACAGGTTCCGGTCACCAACCCTACATAACCGCTGCCGAAGATAGTAATTTTCATGGTTTTTTGTCCTTGATGATTAAAAACTGATTGATGTGCCGACTTGGAGCCAATGAATTATTGACTGGCTGCGAACTCAAAGTTGATGAGCACTATTACCTATCGGCATGGGCTATAGTTTAATGTGTTTGTGTTTTAATTTTAATCGGTATTCGCATCGTCACAAATTTTCAAGCTATTGAATTGCTGTCAGCGGACTTACCTTGATAGTCTCGGCCTATCATCATTGCCAAGTTCTTTGAATCGTTTACAATCATCAGATGCAAATACACACCCATCCCAACGAAGCGCTGTTTTCCGGCTTTTCTGCTCCGGATAAGGAGCAAATCGATCAGGCGCTGGCTATCGTCGCACAAATCCCTGCCGATCCGCACTATTACCGCCCTAAAGGCATCGATGTGGCCGGCATTTTGATGACGATCAATATCGACCTGAAAACCATCCTCGCGGCAATTTTAAGCGACCCTCGCCTGGCGAATTTAAATCCCCAGCCCGACATTGCCGAGCAGTTCGGCGAAACGGTCGCGGCGCTGGTCAAGGATGTCAACTGGCTCAATACCTTGACCGTTTACACGCCGGAAATGGCCAGCCAGCCGAATCAGGCCGAAACCCTGCGCCGTATGCTGCTGTCCATGACTCACGACGTGCGCGCCGTGCTGATAAAGCTGGCTTACCGCGTGCAGCGCCTGCGCAACCTGCCGCGCGAATCCTACGAAGTGCGCCATTTTATTTCCCAGGAAACGCTGGATATCTACGCGCCGATTGCCAACCGGCTCGGTATTCACCAGTTGAAATGGGAACTCGAAGACATGGCGTTCCGCTATCTGGAGCCTCAGGTCTATCGTCGCATCGCCACTTCCCTGGCCGGCAAGCGCGCGCATCGGGAAACCTGCATCAGCCGCTTTATTGCCCAGCTACAGAAAACGCTGGCCGAGACGGGCATTGGCGCGGAAATCTATGGCCGCCCCAAACACATTTACAGCATCTGGAAAAAGATGCAGCGCAAGCAACTGGACATAGAAGAACTGTACGACCTGCT
>CAYPJI010000211.1:0-4191 GCA_964411045.1 uncultured Methylobacter sp.
AACCGACCATAGCGGCGACACGGGCCTGCGCGCGGTGCAGATTTTGGGCACCGATCCCGGACAAATGGCCGAGGCCGCAAAAATCAACGTCGAACGCGGCGCCCAGATCATTGACATCAACATGGGCTGCCCGGCCAAAAAAGTCTGCTCGGTGGCGGCAGGCTCGGCGCTGCTGCGCGACGAAGCGCTGGTCAAGCGAATTCTGGACGCCGTCGTCAGCGCGGTCGAGGTGCCGGTCACGCTGAAAATCCGCACAGGTTGGGATATATTCAACCGCAATGCGGTCGAAATCGGGAAAATAGCGGAAAACGCCGGCGTTTCAGCTTTAACTGTGCACGGACGAACCCGGGCCTGTAAATTTAACGGCCAGGCCGAATATGAAACCATCAAGCAAGTTAAGCAATCGGTCGGCATTCCGGTCATCGCCAACGGCGATATCGATACGCCCGAAAAGGCCGCGTTCGTGCTGCATTCAACCGGCGTCGACGGCCTGATGATCGGCCGAGCCGCTCAAGGCAACCCGTGGTTGTTCAGCCAGATCAATTATTTTCTTGATCATGAAAAAAATCTTGAAAAACCGACGGCTGCCGACATACAAAACACAATGCTGAGCCATCTGGAACAACTGTACGGCTTCTACGGAAATGTAAGCGGTGTTAGAATAGCGCGGAAACACATCGGTTGGTACTTCAAGCAGCTCGGAACGGTGCATCCGTCCATACAAGACAAGATCAATCAAGCTCAAGTGCCATCGCAACAATTAGCGCTGATTAATTCGGCTTTTAATCTTTTAACTATCGATCATGCTGCATAATATGAAAGCATCTCAAAAAAGCGCTGAAATTATTGATTTGGATAGCTCAAAAAACGCCTCTATCCCTTTGTCCGCCTACGTCAAAAAAACGGTAGAGATCTATTTGTCGCAATTAAACGGCCATGACGCTGTCGGCCTGCACGCGATGGTCATCAGCGAAGTCGAACGGCCTTTACTGGAAGCGGCGCTCGAGCATGCCGGCTACAACCAGACCAAAGCCGCCAAGGCACTGGGCCTAAGCCGCAGCACCCTGCGCAAAAAACTGGACCAATACGGACTATCCTAAGGCCTGGCTCCCCGGCTAACTCCATTTATCCCATTACCCTTGCATCAGAGGTCTGCATGAACAAAAAAATCACCCGCGCTTTAGTCAGCGTTTCGGATAAAGCCGGCATCGTCGATTTCTGCCGGGAACTGAGCCAGTTGGGCATAGAAATCCTGTCCACCGGCGGCACGGCCAAAACCCTGGCCGACAACCGGATTCCCGCCACGGAAGTCTCCGATTACACGGGCTTTCCGGAAATGATGGACGGCCGCGTCAAAACCCTGCACCCGAAAGTGCATGGCGGCATTTTGGGCCGTCGCGGCGTGGACGATGCGGTCATGGCCCAAAATGGCATCAAGCCGATCGATATGGTGGTCGTCAACCTGTATCCGTTCGAGCAGACCATCGCTAAACCGGACTGCGATTTTGAAACCGCGATCGAAAACATCGATATCGGCGGCCCGACCATGATCCGCGCGGCCGCCAAGAATCATGCCGACGTTGCCGTCGTCGTCAATCCGGCCGATTATGCCGGCATCATTGCCGAGCTGAAAAACAGCGGCAGCAGCCTGTCGGCCAAAACCCGCTTCAATTTGGCGCTACAAAGCTTCGAACACACGGCCCGCTACGACACGGCCATCTCAGCCTACCTAGGCAACCTGAACGGCGAGCGCTTTCCGGACACGCTGAACCTGCAGTTTTACAAAAGCCAGGCCATGCGCTACGGCGAAAACCCGCATCAGCAGGCCGCTTTCTACCGTGAAAAAGCGCCTGCTTCGGGTGCGATCGCCGCAGCGAAGCAGTTGCAGGGCAAGGAGCTGTCCTACAACAACATTGCCGATGCCGATGCCGCGCTCGAATGCGTCAAATCATTCACCGACAAGCCGGCCTGCGTAATCGTCAAGCATGCCAACCCTTGCGGCGTCGCCGAAGCCGACACATTGTTGGCCGCCTATGAACTGGCCTACGCCACCGACCCGACCTCGGCCTTTGGCGGCATTATCGCGTTTAACCGCGAGCTTGATAAAGAAACCGCAGCGGAAATCATTAAACGCCAGTTCGTCGAAGTCATCATTGCGCCATCCATCGGCGCCGATGCCCAGACGGTGCTGGCCGCGAAACAAAACGTACGCGCCCTGGAATGCGGCAACTGGACCAATGCGGGCGAAACCGCACTGGATTTCAAGCGCGTAGCCGGCGGCCTGCTGGTTCAGGACAAGGATTTCGGCAAGATCGCTGCCGCCGACCTGAAAGTCGTCAGCAAGCGCGCACCAACGGAACAGGAACTGGCCGATTTGCTGTTCGCCTGGAAAGTCGCCAAATTCGTCAAATCCAACGCCATCGTCTACTGCAAGAACGGCCGCACGATCGGCGTCGGCGCAGGACAAATGAGCCGCGTCTATTCGGCCCGCATCGCCGGTATCAAGGCCGCTGACGAAGGGCTGGCCGTGTCCGGCTCGGTCATGGCCTCCGATGCCTTCTTCCCGTTCCGCGACACTGTCGATGCGGCCGCCGAAGCCGGCATCACCGCCATCATCCACCCGGGCGGCTCAATGCGCGACGGAGAAGTCATCGAAGCAGCCGATGAACACAACATCGCCATGGTTTTTACCGGCATGCGTCATTTCAGGCATTAATTAAGAGTCATTCTGTGGGGGCGGCTTCAGCCGCCCTTTAGAACACCGGCGACTAAAGTCGCCCCCACAAAACATACGAGAATCACCATGAAGATACTGATTGTCGGCAGCGGCGGCCGTGAACACGCGCTGGCCTGGAAAGCCAAACAGTCGACCAAAGTCGAGCAAGTTTTTGTCGCGCCGGGCAATGCCGGCACGGCACTGGAACCGGGCATTGAGAACGTGGCGATCGCCGTCGACGATATTGCCGCCCTGCTTGATTTCGCCCAAAAAGAAGCGATCGGGCTGACTATTATCGGCCCTGAAGTGCCGCTCGTGGCGGGCATCGTCGACCGATTCCAGGAAGCCGGCCTGAAATGCTTCGGCCCTACGGCCAAGGCCGCGCAACTGGAAGGGTCCAAATCGTTCTGCAAGGATTTTATGGCCCGCCATCGCATTCCGACGGCCGAGTACCAGACCTTTACCGATAAGGCGCAGGCACTGGCCTATATTCAGGAAAAAGGCGCGCCCATCGTCGTCAAAGCTGACGGCCTGGCCGCCGGCAAGGGCGTGATCGTCGCCCAGACGGTACAGGAAGCGAACGCGGCCGTTGAAGACATGCTGTCCGGCAATGTCTTCGGCGAGGCCGGCCATCGCGTGGTCATCGAAGAATTTCTGGCCGGCGAGGAAGCCAGCTTCATCGTGATTGCCGACGGCAAGCACGCGCTGCCGATGGCGACCTCCCAGGATCACAAAGCCCGGGATGACGGCGACAAAGGCCCCAATACCGGCGGCATGGGCGCTTATTCGCCAGCCCCGGTCGTAACGCCCGAGATTCATGCCCGCGTCATGCGCGAAGTCATCGAGCCGACCTTGAAAGGCATGACAGCCGACGGCCAGCCTTATACCGGATTCCTGTATGCCGGCCTGATGATTGACACCGACGGTTCCGTTAAAGTGCTGGAATATAACTGCCGCTTCGGCGATCCTGAAACGCAGCCGATCATGATGCGCCTGAAAAGCGACCTGGTGGAACTGTGTGAAGCTGCATTGGCCGGCGAACTGGACAAAGTGGAGACGGACTGGGACGAGCGTGCGGCTCTGGGCGTCGTGCTGGCGGCCGGCGGCTATCCCGACGCCTACCGCAAAGGCGACGTGATTTCGGGTCTCCCCGCTCAGGAAAGCGAGGACCGCAAAGTGTTCCATGCCGGCACGCAACAGGTTGATAACAAGATCGTCACGGCCGGCGGCCGCGTGTTATGCGCCTGTGCCCTTGGCCGCGACATCCGGGAAGCGCAGAGCAATGCCTATGAGTTAGCGCGCGGTATCGATTGGGATAACGTCTACTACCGTACCGATATCGGCTTCAAAGCGATAAAGTAGCGTTATTTCGAAGTAGGGTACGCACTGCGTACCTTTTAGGCTTGAAAATGGTACGCGATGCGTACGAGACTGTGAAAGTATTCAAAATTTTTCTCTTTGACGTCTATATGCTG
>CAYPJI010000212.1:0-4133 GCA_964411045.1 uncultured Methylobacter sp.
AGCCATGATCAACCTGACCTGTGCTGCCATCGGCCAGCTTGATTGGAACGGCCGCGTGCGGGTTGGTCGTGGGCTGGTCGGTGTGGTCAGTAGGCGCGTGTGCCTTGACTGATTTTTCGTCATGCGAGGGCGGGTCGGAGGCGGGAAAGGACGCCGCAACGTCTTTGTCGTAACCCTGGGGTTTTTGGTCGGGCGTATTAATGTACGACGACAACACGCCATGGAACGATGCTTTCGAGTCGGTCAGGGCGATGCGGTCTTGAGGGCGCTTTGGCCCGGCAATCGACGGCACCACGGTTGAAAGGTCAAGTTCCAGGCGCTCGGAGTAGCGGGGCTCTGCGCTTGGGTCGTGCCACAGCCCTTGCGTTTTTGCATAGGCTTCAATCAGTGCAATTTGTGCTTCTGAACGGCCGGTCAGTTGAAGATAGCGCAGGGTTTCGTCGTCGATCGGAAAGATCGCAACCGTTGAGCCATATTCAGGGCTCATGTTGCCGATGGTAGCCCGGTTAGCTAGCGGTACCGCCGAAACCCCAGGCCCGTAAAATTCCACGAATTTGCCAACCGCGCCATGTTTACGCAGCATTTCGGTAATGGTCAATACCAAATCAGTTGCCGTTGTGCCTTCGGGCAGTGAACCCGTTAGCTTGAAGCCCACCACATGGGGGATCAGCATGGAAATAGGCTGGCCCAGCATGGCAGCTTCGGCCTCAATGCCGCCAACCCCCCAAGCCACAATACCCAGGCCATTAACCATTGGGGTGTGCGAGTCGGTGCCTACACACGTGTCGGGGTAAGCCTGCTTTACGCCGTTGGCTTCGCGCGTGAACACCACACGCGACAAATGCTCGAGGTTGACCTGGTGAACAATACCTGTGCCGGGCGGAACGACTTTGAAGTTCTCGAAAGCCTCTTGGCCCCAACGAAGGAATTGGTAGCGTTCGAGGTTACGCTTGTATTCGATCTCGACGTTGTCGTCGAAGGCGCTTTTCTGGCCGAAAACGTCGACAATGACCGAGTGGTCAATGACCAGCTCAACGGGGGCTAGCGGGTTGATTTTTGCCGGGTCGCCGCCAAGTGCCTTGACGGCTTCACGCATGGTTGCCAGGTCGACGACGGCTGGAACGCCAGTAAAGTCTTGCAGCACAACCCGTGCGGGAGTGAAGGCAATTTCTTTATCGGGCTCGGCGTTGGGGTTCCAGCCGGCCAGCGCTTTGATATCGTCGGCGCTAACGTCAGTACCGTTCTCGGTACGCAGCAGGTTTTCAAGCAGAATCTTCAGACTGTAGGGCAGGCTGGCGACATCCAGGCCAGGGCCTTTGACGGCATCCAGTCGATAGATTTCGTATGACTCGTCACCGACGGCAAGCGTTTGTCGGGCGTCAAAACTGTTCGTTGTGCTCATTAAGCATCTCCTGGTTAAGAAAAGGCCTGCCGGCTAGGCAGTGTCCTTTGTATCTTAACCCTTGGGAGATGCGTGGGCTATGGTGTTGTTGACCAAGAGACGACCGGCTCGCTCAGTGCTGCGTGGTATTTCGCCACATACTCGTCAAACGATTCGTTATCGCTTTGCTCTATTTCAGCCTGCGCCTTTAATGACGCTTGGGCCATGTGACGATATTCAGCCTGCTTTTCGGTGGAAAGCGGTGTGGCCGTGAGCGTTTGATGATGAGCCAGACTTTGCTTCAGGGTAAAGGCATGAAAACCTTGCCCCGTTTGCTGCAACTGCTGTAGCAGCGTGGCCGATGGCGTTTGCTCGACGTCGGTGACCTTGGCTTGCTGCACCTGCAGCGCGCGAGTGTAGAGGTCAGTTTGGTTGGCTGAGTCGAGCAGCGATGCGTAAGGGGCGATGCGCTCGATAAGTTCGTGGCCCCAGTCTTTCAGGCTGACGGGCCCGTTTTTGCTGGCCAGCAGCAGGCCGGGTTCGCGACCGCGCTTGGCGACCAGGCCAAAGTTGTCGCTGCTGTCGTGGCAAAAGCCATTGTCGGGGAACATGGGGCTGTCGTCGACTGCGCAGAAAAGCAGGAAGGCGTCCATGAATGCGCTGGTCGTTTCGGAAATGCCTAAAGGGCAGAAAGGGTCGATATCAAGACAGCGCACTTCAATGTATTGCACCCCGCGAGCGGCCAAAGCAGTAGAGGGGCGTTCGCCGCGCTCGACCGAACGTTTGGGCCGGATGCTTGAGTAGTATTCGTTTTCGATTTGCAGCAGGTTGGTGTTCAGCTGGATCCATTCGCCATTACGATGCGTACCAATGGCCTCGTAGGCCGGCCAGGGGGTCGTAACCGCGCTGTGCAGGCGTTTCAGGAATGTTTCGATGTCGTTGTAGCAAAGCTCCAGCTCGGATTGGGCTTTGTTGTTATAGCCCAGGTCGCTCATGCGTAAGCTGGTGGCATAGGGCAAATACAGCGTGTCGTCATCGAACCGCTCAAGTTGGTGCGGCTGCCCCTTTACAAAGCTGGTTGAGATAGCGGGTGATGCACCAAACAAATACATCAGTAGCCAGGAAAACCGGGTGAAGTTGCGGATCAGGGCCAGATAACCTCGTGATCGACGCTCTTCAATGCAGTTGCCTTCGGTACCCAGCAGTCCCCAAAGCTCGTCTGGCAAAGAAAAGTTGTAGTGAACGCCTGCAATGCACTGCATGGCTTTGCCGTAACGTTCGGCCAAGCCACGACGATAAACATGCTTTAGCATGCCCGTGTTTGACGATCCGTACCAACCAATAGGTATGTCGGCCTCGCCCGGCAATATGGCCGGCATCGACTGATTCCAGATGAATTCATTCTGCAATTGGCTGGCCACGAACCGGTGCACATCTTCAAGCTCGCCCCTTAAAGATTGAATCGAGCCATGGGTGCCCGTGATCAACTCAAGCAGCGCTTCCGAGTAATCGGTGGTGATACTTGGGTTGGTCAGGGCGCTGCCCAGTTGGGTTGGGTGTGGCGTACGTGCCAAGGCGCCTTCGGCGTCAACACGCAGCCCTTCCTTTTCAATACCCCTAAGAATGCCTTTGAGTACAGAGGCATCGGGGCGAAGCAGAACGTGTCTTTCGGAGCGCTGATTCATTCAAAATTTCTTCTTTAGGGGGCGTGTGGCTGCGGATTTTACCCGAGCCCCTACAATATTAGCCGTTGAGAATGGTTTCGCCGGCATCCCGGCAAGGTTTCTTCGGGGGTAGTGTAGTGTTTTTTCGATCACTGGCTGCGGTTTTTGCCGCACTGGTACTGACAGGGTGTTCGCCTGAATATAACTGGCGTGAAGTAACATTGGCTGATGGTCTGGTTGTGGCGATCTTTCCAGATAAGCCGCGGGTGCAGACCAAGACGCTGCCCTTTGCGGGCCATGATATTCAGTTTTCATTGACCGGAACGTCGTTGGGTGACGCGGTTTATGCCGTTGGGCATGCGCCCCTGCCGGCAGCCATCGGTAACGATGCAACGCAACGCGCGCATATTTATCGTCAGATACTGCTGTCTTTTTACGGTAACTTCGGCCAAGAGCCTCCCTCGGTGTTGCCTCAGCCTGGGCAGCGCTTCCAAATCGAAGGTAACGGGCCCAGCGGTTTGATACGGCTCGAGGGCATTATCTGGTTGCATTCCAAGTCAGTTACCGAGGCGCTGGTAACGGCGCCTGCCGCCGATTACCCAACTGAACAAGCGGCCGAATTTTTGCGGGCAGTCAAAGCGCCGGGGATGTAACCGGCTCAGCCTCGAGGGTAAGGCGCATGACGTCCAGGTAACCCGCTTGTAAGGCCACAGCAATGGCCGCCTGCCGGGTGCGAACATTCATTTTGCTGCAGGCGTTACCAATATGGAAGTTGGCCGTTCTTTCGGTAAACCCGAGTATCGAACCGATTTCCCAGCTGGTTTTCCCTAGCGAGGCCCAGTAAAGGCACTCAATTTCGCGTTTGGTCAGGGGGCTGCTGGCGGTATCCGGATCAGGTTCGGCGCTAACGATCATTATTGGTATCCTTTTATTTTTATGTTCGATAAAGATATGCTGAAGGGTATGCTTTGTAATAATTAGACATGAATGTATCAATTATTAGTACTTTGCGCCAACCGGGGTGGTTAAAACGGCCCAAGGCATGGTGCTAAAATCTTCAATTAAATTTTCCGGCGCCGATTTGCTTG
>CAYPJI010000213.1:0-4070 GCA_964411045.1 uncultured Methylobacter sp.
AACACGACCTTCTGGATCTGATGGCGCGCATTTTTCAAGCGCGCATAAGCGGTGGCCGCGACGGGTCCCGAATAGATGTAGCCGGCATGCGGCGCGATAATGGCTTTAGGAACTTTCGCGTCGGATTTAGCCTCATTTAAGTATCGATCTAGCATTTGGCGAAGTTGTTGCGGATTGGCTGGGTAAAAAGTACCCGCCACAGCAGGTTGCCTATTCATGAGATATCCTGTTATTTTCCGGGAGAAGAATGAGTTAGCGTGAAAACTGTTGAAACAGAGCTATTGCGCTGAAAATTAATCAATACAACTGGCGTAAATGTTAGTAACCAATTTTTACCAAAATGTGACCATACGATTTATTACATGGTTCCGGGAGACTATTCATGACTGTCTTCATTACGCCTGATACGGTGAAAACGCGGCATTGGCACCGCCTGAAAGATGGCCGTGTCCAATGCGATATCTGCCCGCGATTTTGCAAGCTGCACGAGGGGCAGCGCGGCCTCTGCTTTATCAGACAAAATCTGAACGATGAAATTGTCATGACCAGCTACGGCCGCTCCAGCGGTTTTGCCATCGATCCGATTGAAAAAAAACCGCTGAATCACTTCCTGCCCGGCACGCCGATCCTTTCTTTCGGCACGGCCGGCTGCAATCTGGCCTGCAAATTCTGCCAGAACTGGGATATCAGCAAATCGCGCGAACTGGATACGCTGATGAGCCAGGCCTCGCCGGATGCGATTGCGCAGGCGGCGCTCGAGCATGGCTGTACCAGCGTCGCTTACACCTACAATGATCCGATAATCTTTCACGAGTATGCGATAGATACCGCTCAGGCCTGCCGCGCTCTGGGCATAAAATCGGTGGCGGTGTCGTCCGGCTATGTCTGCGCACAGCCCCGTGCCGAATTTTATCAATGGATGGATGCCGCCAACATCGACCTGAAAGCGTTTACGGAGCATTTTTATCATCAGATTACCGGCGGCCATCTGGAGCCGGTGCTGGAAACGCTCAAATACATCAAGCACGAAACGTCGGTCTGGCTGGAGCTGACGACATTGATCATCCCGGGCGAGAATGACTCGGAAGCCGAGCTGGAAGAGATGGCGCAATGGGTCGTCGAAAACCTGGGGCCGGATGTACCGATGCATTTTTCAGCCTTTCATCCCGACTGGAAGATGCGCGACAAGCCCCATACGTCATTGTCATCATTGCTGCTGGCGCGCAACACCGCGCTGAAGAACGGCGTGCGCTATGCCTATGTCGGCAATGTGCACGATAAACTGGCCAGCAGCACCTATTGCCACAATTGCGGATCGCTGCTGATAGGCCGCGACTGGTACGACCTTGACGAATGGAACCTGGACGCATCGGGCAATTGCCGTTTCTGCGGCGAGCGCTGCGCCGGCGTCTTCAGCGAAACCCCCGGCGGCTGGGGCGGCAAGCGCCGGGCCGTCGCCATGCCCCGCGCGGGCCATGGCCTATGACGAACAGGCTCGAACTCGCTTGGCTTCAAGCAGCCATATCTCAATCGAATCCGCCGCAATCCACAATGCGCAACATCAGCAGATCTCTGGTTCATGTGGGGGCGACTTCAGTCGCCCTGGGAGAGACTACCAAAGGGCACAAGTAAAGTCGCCCCCACATACCTGAAAATTCAGGGAAGTTATTTCTCACCCTATCCCTAACCAATCAGGCAATAAAAAAGCTTGTCATTCCAAATGATAATCATTATCATTTAAACAAGGCGATAATTTGACCTCTCGCTGCTTTCGTTTAACGCGCCTTCTGCACAACAGCGCGTTAAACCCTTTTTTCAATCGACTACAAACCGAGGAGTTTTATGCCTGAACAATTATCTACTCCCGCGCGCACCGAAATATCGCAGTTGCACGCAACCACCTGTTTGTCGATGACGCAGTTCATCAACGGCCGCCACTGCCCGAAACTGGCTCATTCGATCGTGCATCAGCTGGGCCTTTTGCTGGCGCATCCGGATCTGGCCTCGGCCAGCCGCGAGCTGTATCAGCAACTGCTGGAACATTGGCAAAAAGTCGCCGCGCATCTACTGGAGCAAGGCGCCAGACGCGAACCCCGGCCGGTTTATCATTAATAACCTGGGTTTTATGAAAGATAAAAATAATAACCGCAACCTCCATCGTCAAAGCGTCGAGATCGTGGAACAGGAAACAGTTCCCGCGCGGTGCCGGGTCAGCAGCAGCGAACTGTTCGGCGCACAAAACGAAATCGTCATCGATCACCATGACGACGAATACCGCCTGCGCATCACCAGCAACGGCAAACTGATTTTGACGAAATAACCATACCCGCTCCAACCAGCGGCATAGCCAGCCATCCAGCCCTGCCGGGCCAGGAAGCCAGCCAGCCTTTTTACCAATCGCGAGGCACGCTATGTCGGCACAGGCTAAAAAAATCATCCATTTCCCGGAATCTCCGGCCAAGGCAGAGACATCGGCTTGCGCCCAGTTGCGTGCCGGCAATGAGCCCATGCCGCTCAATAATCCATTCAGACAACGCCTGCCGGAACTGCCGGCATGCCGCCGGAGCGAAGGCGCGATCGGCCTTGGCGCCGCGCTCGCATTTCACCTGGTCTGGCTTGCGGCGGCGCCGATGTTCGAAAAGCCGGCGCCTGTCACGCCGCCAACACCCATTCAGGTCGCCTGGATTGCATCGCCAAAGCCTCGCGCCGAGCCGCCGAAACCCGCACCGCCCCAGCCGCAAAAAAAGCCAAAACCAATCGTCAAGCCCAAGGCAAAACCGCGCAAGCCGGCCCCGGCCAAGCCGAAACCGCTGATTTCCGCATCCGACAGCGCCTCGGAAATAACCGTTGCGAAAACGGCGGAAACGCCGAAAGCGCCGCCGGCGGCTAGCTCGCCGCCGGCGCCTGCCGCGGCATCCGCGCCCGCTAAGAGCGCGCCGGCGGAAGCGGCGCCGTTAATCCAGCCGCACCTCAACGCCAATTACCTCGACAATCCGCCTCCGGCCTATCCCCGGATCTCGCGCCGGCTGGGCGAACAGGGCAAAGTGCTGCTGCGCGCCATGATCAACACCGGCGGCACGGTCGCCCAACTGACCGTGCAAAAAACCAGCGGCTTCAGCCGCCTGGACCAGGCGGCGCTGGAAACGGTCAAGAACTGGCGCTTCGTGCCCGCGCGCCGAGGAGGCCAGGTTGTGCCGGCCTGGGTCGTCGTTCCCGTTTCATTTTCTCTTGAAGGATAAACGCATGGATTTCAAAGACAATCTCACTCATTTCCTGTCCCAAAGCGACGGCGTCGGGCAAACGCTTTTTGCCTTGCTGGCCGCGATGTCGGTCGCCAGCTGGTATTTCATTATCGTCAAAACCTGGCAAGGCGCCATGATGCGTCGGCGCTCGGCGCAGTTTCTGAAAACCTTCTGGGACGCCGCCTCGCTCGACGAGGTCGCCCGTCATCTGGACCGGCACGCGCCGAGCGAGCCGTTCGCCTATTTGGCCTGGCACGCCATTACCGCGGCACGGCATCACGCCGCGCATGGCGCGCATCGTTTGCACGAGGCCAGCTCCGCCACGGATTTTCTGACCCGCTCGATGCGCCGCGCGATCGACGAAGAAACCGCGCGTCTGGAATGGGGCCTGACGGCGCTGGCCTCGATCGCCAGCACCGCGCCGTTCGTCGGCCTGTTCGGCACGGTCTGGGGTGTCTACCACGCCTTGCTCGGCATTGGGCAGGGCGGAGCCGCCACGCTCGACCAGATTGCCGGTCCCGTGGGCGAGGCGCTGATCATGACCGGCCTGGGCCTGGCCGTGGCGATTCCGGCCGTGTTGGCCTACAACGCCTGCGCGCGCGCCAACCGCCTAGTGCTGGCCCGGCTCGACGCCTACGCGCATGATCTGTTCGCGTTCCTGACCACCGGCGCGCCCATCGCCGTGCAGTCGGCCGCCCGCCCGACAGCGGCCGTCGCGCTAGGGGGGGCGTGATGGCCTTCGGCAGCTTCGACCAAAACAAAAGCCAGCATCCGGTCTCGGAAATCAACATGGTGCCGCTGATCGACGTGATGCTGGTGCTGCTGATC
>CAYPJI010000214.1:0-4042 GCA_964411045.1 uncultured Methylobacter sp.
GCAGCCTTCACTTGAATCAATGAAATACCCAGCTTATCCAGAACCTTGGCTGTTGCCGCATCAATTGACGGCGCCAGCGCTTGCTGCACACAACCCGGCATGATCAGCATTTTCCGGGCATGAATCGCTGCAGGCCAGCCAGGAACGTCTTCTCTGCCTGGAATTTTATTTTTTAGTGTTTGCGGTAAAACCGGCTTGATCAACCGAACGCCCTGCAGCAAAGCGCCGAAACGGTTCCGATAAGGCAAGACCGCCTTGATCAATCCCCGCAGTATTTTCTGCCCGGCTGAGCGCCCTACCCGCTCATCCAGCATAACCCGCCCTAGGTCAAGCAGGCGTCCATAACGAACGCCCGAAGGACAGGTCGTTTCACAGGATCTACAGCTCAGGCAGCGGTCCAGGTGCTGTTGCGTTATATGCGTGACGGGCTCGCCTTCCAGCATCTGTTTTAACAGATAAATCCGCCCGCGCGGGCCGTCGAGTTCATCGCCTAATAATTGATACGTCGGACAGGTTGCGTTACAAAAACCGCAATGCACGCAGGCGCGCAAGATATTCTCCAGCTCGTCGTGCTCGGGCTTTTTCTTGACGAATTCGGCCAGGTTAGTCTGCATTTACCAATCCCTGTACATTCTGTTCGGATTAAAGATGCCTGAGGGATCGAACGCCTGCTTTATGTTCCGGTTGAGCTCTTGCAGCTTGCCGCTTAACGGCTGAAAGACACCGCCGGCACGGTCCTTGCTTCGGAACAAAGCCGCGTGCCCCTGCGCGTTTTCGGCAGTCGAAAAAACGCGATGCGCCGGCTCTTCAGACTTCAACCAGCGCTGACCGCCGCCCCAGTCATAAAACCAGGTGCCGGCCAGATCCAACTCTGCGGTGGCGGGAGGCACGACGATGCGCCATAAGTTCATGTCGTCTTGAAAGAAATCAAGGCGCTGCTCATTTAGACCCCGCCAAAACGAATGGTCAGCCATAGTCTGATCGCCGCCCAGTTTACCGGCGGACGCTTTGACGGCTTTTTCACCGCCGGATAACCTGACATATAACATGCCGTCATAGTAACTTAAGCCGGAAACCGGCAGCGATTGCGAAGCCAGTTCCGTCATCTTACTGATCGCAGCGACAATATCCAGTTCGAAGCAGATCGTCTGTTCAAGCGCAGGCAACGGCAGCACTTTCAAGGAAACTTCCAACAACACGCCCAGCGTGCCCATGGCACCGACCATCAGACGCGATACATCGTAACCTGCCACATTCTTCATGACCTCGCCGCCGAACGATATGATTTCCGCCTTGCCGTTGATGAGCTTGCAGCCCAGGACGAAATCCCGTGCCGCTCCGGTAAAAGGACGCCTCGGCCCGGACAGTCCGCAAGCGATTGTCCCGCCCAAGGTTGCCTGATCCGAGAAATGCGGCGGTTCAAACGCCAGCATCTGGCCTTGTTCTGCCAAGGTCTGTTCTATATCCGATAAGGGTGTGCCGGCGCGGGCCGTAATGATCAGCTCCGAAGGATGATAATTGACGATGCCCTGATGCTGCAGGGTATTTAACAGCAATCCAGCCGTTTCTCTGCCGAGAAAAGCCTTGCTGTTGCCGCCGACAATCTTCAAGGTTGTGCCGATATCAACGGCATGCCGGACGGCCTGCTGCAAAAATGCTTCACTTGTGCCCTGCATCATCTATAGCTGGCTTACTTTGGCGACAACGCCGAATTTGGGATGATCCAGATAATGAACCTCGCTCAATTTAATGCGCCTGTTTTCATTCAGGCGGTAAACAAGCGCTTCACTGCCAATCTGGGCGGGCGTATATTCCAGGTCGACAACCAATTGCAGCGTCTGGCCACGCTGGATGTGAACAAAGCCATTCAAGACCCCTTCAGCGCTCTGGATATGAACAGGACTGCCCGATGCGCCTTCCGCGACGGCCTGAAGCCAGGCAACATGCATAACGGGTGTATAGACAGGATCTTTCGATAAGGCCGCGTAAGCATCGGCAAGCGATAGCGTTTCGGCTTTTTTATAAGCTGACAATTCAGTCAGGTCGGCCGGCCATTCAATTTGGCTCTCTGTTTGCTCAAATACCTCGGTATTAGGCATATTCTGAGCAAAAACTATCAATTCAATCTGGTAGTTATTTTCTCCGGCAGAAACCTGGCTGCTGAAAAAACTCAGCAGCATGGCCAGACCATAAACCATCAGCCTGGTCATCCTTGCATTTCTATCATTCAATAGCGGCATTTATCAGTTTAATCCGAAAATGTTTTAACTAAATCGAAGATATTAAACCTATCGACAGTTTACATCCAGCCTGATGAATGTCTGCAAGGAATTTACTGCCCTTCTGCGGTCACTGATTTGACTACTCTTTTAGTGCCTCTGCCGATCGATTTGGCCGCATCGCGCGTGCCGTGACCGATCTCTCGGGTGACATCGCGCGTAGTGTGCCCTATGGTTCTGCCCGCCTCCTTAAACTCGGCACATGCCGATAAATACAGGCCGCATGAAATGGCGATTAGCATTTTGGGAAAGTTTATAGTGGACAGGACCATTTATCTTCAATAGCCGCGATCAAGATCATTTATCTCTTTCAGTATGCCGTCTTCAAACAAAAGGCGCTGCTTAAGCCGTCTCGGCCCGAAATTGTAAATCCACTCATGGATGATAACCTGCTGAAAGCCTTCAATTTCAAGCGAACCGCCCGGGTGTCGTAAACGCTCCCCCCTGTACCCTATCCGCTCATCCATGTATTCGGGTTCGCCGCATTTTTGCAGAACCTCTGTCTCATGATCGCCTCTCTCGATGACCCACTTCCCGCATCGCATGGCTGCATTGGCCGTGCCGGCAAAAATGAGAAAACCAAACAGCAGCAATATTTTTTTCATCCTGATTATCCATGCAGCTTAAAAAATAACTAACTTAACCTCATCCGATGAACAGAAGATGAATAATCTCTACAAACCAGATCGGTTCAGACTATTCCTCAAACGGTATTGCACCCGTTTGGCCTGAGCGCAGGCCCGGCTTTTTGAAGAGCGGATATAACCTGTTCCGCAGTTATGCTTTTTGTACATTCGAATGCTCTGACCGTATTTTTATGGTCCGGGCACCAGTTCCAGTCGCCGGGATCGAGCCTGTATCGGTTGAAACATCCGCTGCATACCGGCTCATCCGGGAAAATCCTGATGCAGTCTTTCATTTCGGAATAAGGATATGAAAATCCGCTAATCAGACAAGTCGGACATCCCACAGCCCAGGACAGCCAGCTTAGCCCGCTGCCGACTCCTATAAACAACTGTGCATGTTTCAGATAATTGATAATCTGTTCGAGAGGACCTTCGGGAATATAAATAATTCCGTCCGGCGCTTTATTGTTCATGTGCTCGCGCCCCTCTTTCGACAGAAGCACAACCTGATAACCGCTATTATTCAGAAATCGGACGGTTTTTTCCCATCCCGTCCTGTTATTCCAGTACTTGGCCTGGGCTGTGGAATGAACGGCAATGCAGACATAGTCCTGGGCTATGGGCCGAGGCAAATCCACCTCCTTGATGCGAGGCCGGATGCCTGAATAATCCAGGCCGAGAATGTCGGAGGCCGTTTCGCCCAAAGGTTGTTCACGAAAATTTCTGACATTCTTGTTGTAATCGATACTCCCATAGGCATCATAAAACCATCCGAGACGATACATGGCATACAAGTCACTCACGACTACGCCGGGTTCAACGAATTCAATTTCAGGATATTTTTCCGCAAACAAATCGTTCATAAAGGTCGAACAGACCATTTGGCACGTATGTTTTTCCCTGAATTCCTCTACTGAATGCAGCCAGGCCAGCGTATCGCCCAGCGCTTTGGATTCCAAGGCAATATAGACTCTCTGGTCTTTACAATCATAAACATGACTGAATACCTGGGCATTATCGGATTTTCTGAAAATATTGATTTTCCATTGCGTAAAATAGCTTCGCGCTGTGCGAATCCATTGGTTATTCTGTATTACGCCCTGATGCACGACTTCATCGTTTGTTGTGTCAATAAAC
>CAYPJI010000215.1:0-4016 GCA_964411045.1 uncultured Methylobacter sp.
ATGGGCGGCCCCGAAATGCTGGGTTTATCAACCCAGCCTACCGCTGTTGCGTTGAACTTTAATATTAGGCGATTATTGAAATGAAACCCTTAGCAGTTTTCGGCACCAGCTCGGATGCCGGCAAGACCACGCTGGTCACGGCCCTGTGCCGTATTTTTGCCGACCGCGGCCTGCGTGTCGCGCCGTTCAAGGCGCAGAACGTCTCGAACAATTCGGCCGTGACGATTGAGGGCGGCGAGATTTCGCGCGCCCAATGCCTGCAGGCCGAGGCCGCGCGCGTCGAGCCCAGCGTGCTGTTCAATCCGGTGCTGCTCAAGTCGCACGGCAACGGCTGCGTGCAGGTCATCGTCAACGGCCAGGTTTACAAAAACGAGTCGATCTCTGACTATTACGATGAGATCGGCACTCTGAAACAGCAGGTCCGGCAGGCGTTTTCGACCTTGCAGCAGTCCTATGACCTGATCGTCGCCGAAGGCGCGGGCTCGCCCGTGGAGCTGAATCTGCTGCACAAGGATCTGTCGAACACCTTCATCGCCAAGACCTTCAATACCCAAAACATCCTGGTCGCGGACATCGAGCGCGGCGGCGTGTTCGCGTCGATTTACGGCACGCTGGCGCTGATGGACCCGGTTATGCGCGCCAACCTGATCGGCGTCGTCGTCAACAAATTCCGCGGCGACCGGCGCTTTTTTATCGAAGGCGAAAAGATCATCCGCGAGCGTTTCGGCGTGCCCGTGCTGGGCGTGCTGCCTTTCCAGCCGTTGAATATCGACATGGAAGACTCGCAGTCGCTGCAGAATTACCGGCAGCGACTGAACGATGTCAAAATCCGCGCCGCCGTGATCGCCTATCCGGGCCTGGCAAACTACAACGACCTCGATGCGCTGATGGCCGATGCCGAGGTGCATGTGGAGCTGATCCAGTCCTACCGGCCGCTGGCCGAGTTCGACATGGTGCTGCTGCCGGGCAGCAAAACCGTGATCCGCGACCTGCATTGGCTGAAAGCCCAGGGCTTGTTCGATGAGATCCGGCGGCTGAAAAAACCGGTGTTCGGCATCTGCGGCGGCTATCAGATGTTCTGCAAGACATTGCATGATCCCGATGCCCTTGAGCATGAAACTGCCGGCAGCGAAACAGGCCTGGGGCTGTTCGATGATACGGTGGTCTATAAAACGCCGAAAATTCTCAAGCGCGGGCAATACGATCTGTTTGCATGCCCGGCCATCAAGGGCTATGAAATCCATTGCGGCCGCATGGCCAATTATCCCTTGGCGCATCGGCAGGAAAACGTCGCCGGCACCCATGTGCACGGCATCTTCGATAATGACGACTTTCGCACTGCTTATCTCAAAGCCGTCAATCCGGCCTATCAGGGCTATGACTACGAAGCCTATCGTGAAACCGAAATTCAGGGCTTTGCCGATATGGTCGCACAGCAGCTGGATATAGCGGCGATTTTAAAGGCATTGCAGGATTGAGATGGCTATAAACATCCGCTGTGTAGGGTACGCACCGCGTACCTTTTGGGATTTTGAAAATGGTACGCGGTGCGTACCCTACATTTATGCAGGGCTGGCCGATGTATTTTGAACTGGCGTTACTGGCTTATCTGCTCGATCTGGCCATCGGCGAGCTGCCCGGCAAGCATCCCGTGATGTGGATGGGCGATTTCATTTCGGCCTTCGAACGGCGGTTTTACCGCGACCGCATCCTAACCGGCGCCCTGCTCGTGATCAGCCTGCTGGCGCTGACGCTGTTGATAGCCGTTACGCTGACAAACTTGGCCGGCGGGCTGCCGGTCTGGCTGTTTTTGCCGATATTGGCCGTGCCGGCTTCGACCGGCCTGGCCATGCACATGCTGCATGCCAGCGTTGCCGGCCTGCTGACGGCCGAAAACCCCAGGCAGGCGTTGAGCTATCTGGTCAGCCGCGATACGCAGGCCATGACCGAAACGGAAATCCATAAAGCCGCGCTGGAAACCTGGGCCGAAAACCTCAGCGACGGCGTCATCGCGCCGCTGTTTTATCTGGTCCTGTTCGGGCTGCCCGGCATCGCCGTCTATAAAGCCATCAATACGATGGACTCGATGATCGGCTACAAGACCGGGCGCTATTTTTACTTCGGCAAAGTGGCGGCCCGGCTGGACGATATCGCCAACTTTCTGCCGGCCCGGCTGACCGCGCTGCTGATCGTTGCGCTGGCCGATGACAAAAAGCGGGCCTGGCAATGTTGCCGGCGCGACGGCGGCAAGCTCGAAAGCCCCAATGCCGGTTTCCCGATCGCGGCCATGGCCGGCGCATTAGGTGTGGCGCTAGGGGGCGACGCCAGCTATCATGGCTGCATAAAGCACAAGCCGGTGCTGGGCTCTGCCATCAATCCGGTCAACCAAACGACACTGAAACAGGCATTAAACATGAAAACGGGCATTAATTTTATCGTGCTGGGAATCCTGATAGCGGGAGCCTTGCTGGCATGAAGACGTTGTTCATAGGCGGAGTCAAAAGCGGCAAATCCCGGTTGGCCGAAGCCTATATATTGCAGCAGGCCAATGGCCTCAAGCCTTACTATCTGGCCACGACCGAATTTTTCGACGACGAGATGCAGGCGCGCGTCGCCATTCACCGGCAGCGACGCCAGGATTATTTTGACACGCTGGAAGAACCCGTCAGGCTGCTCAAGATACTGAAGGATTGCCGCAAGCCCGTGCTGATCGAATGCGTATCGATGTGGCTCAACAACATGCTGTATCACGAATACCGCGAGGCCGATATCCTGAACGAACTGGAAGCGGTGCTGAAACTGCCGTGCGATATGGTGCTGGTGCACAATGAAGTCGGGCTCGGCATCATTCCCGACAACCCTTTGGCGCGGCGGTTTGCAGACCTGTCGGGCAAGGCTGCGCAATTAATCGGGCAGCACTGCGAGCGGGTGTTTTTTTGCAGCGCGGGCTTAACAATAACGATGAAATAGCCAATAATTAGCTTAGGGATCAAGCTGCGTTAGCGCAGGCCTATCTCTGTTAATTGGAGCCGGGACGGATTTTCCGTGCCGTATGGAGTAATGGTGCTCTTTTAATGGGGACCGCTAATCAATAAGAAGACAACAATCATGCTAATAGCAAATGTAGTTTATAAAAGGGCGGCCAAACTGGCCTTGACCCTTCTGCTTGTCGGCTGTGCCAGTGATACGGAGAATTACCGTTCCGATACGCTGGGCTCTGTAAAGCCGCAGAACCGGGTTCCATCCCAGCCTAATACAACGGGAAAAAACACAATCCCGCCACTTCAACCCTACCGAAAATCCACGTCCTCCCCTGCCCATTCAGCCGATGCATTGACCGGAATTTATGCCTACTCCCAACCCGTGCATACCTTTATCCGGCACATGGTGCAAAAACACGATTTCTCGGAAAAGTATCTGAACGCCCTGTTCTCGCAGGCCACACGCCTGGATTCCGTAATCCGCCTTGAAAATGCCCAGAAAGGTCCCGGCTCCGGCCCCAGCATCCCGAAACCGGGCAGCTGGTCGCGCTACCGCAGCAAATTTTTGACCAGTGAGCATATCGCCCATGGCGCCGAGTTCTGGGTTGAAAATGCCGACGTGATCCAGAGAGCCAGCGCCACTTATGGCGTCGATCCCGAATATATCGTCGCCATCATCGGCGTCGAGACCTACTTCGGCCGCAACATCGGCAAGACCTGCATTTTCAACGCCCTGGCTACTTTGGCGTTCGATACCGAGAGACGCGCGTCATTTTTTGCCACGGAACTGGAGAACTTCCTGCTCATGACGCGCGAGGAAGGCTTCGAACCTTTTGAGCCGGTCGGCTCCTGGGCCGGCGCCATGGGCCTTGGACAGTTCATGCCGAGCAGTTTCCGCCGCCTGGCTGTCGATTTCGATAACAACGGCGTGCGCAATCTGTGGAATCAGCATGATGCGATCGGCAGCGTCGCGCATTATTTCTCGCGCAGCGGCTGGCAGCCCAGCAAACCTGTCGCGCATCAGGCTCATGCCCG
>CAYPJI010000216.1:0-4005 GCA_964411045.1 uncultured Methylobacter sp.
TTGCAGAGCCACTCGATCACCAACTCGTGCGCGGGCCTGTTGTATATCTGTCTGCCAATCCAGACCCAGTGCATCATAACCGGACTCAGCCATGGCTTCCAGCCAGAGGCCTCCGCCTTTGGTAAATAAGATTGTCGGAATCTGCTGCCCGTTTATATTGGTTTTCAGCAATGATCTGACCTGCTTGGCATAATATAAGGAGAATTCGGCATAGTCTTCGGAAGTCAGCATGCCTCCCCATGTGTCAAACAGCATGACAGCCTGGGCGCCCGCTTCGATCTGGGCATTTAAATAGGACGCTACCGACTGAGCCAGTTTATCGAGCATGACGTGCATTAACCTGGGCTGCTCATACATCAGGCCTTTGACCTTTTGAAAACTTTTGCTGCTGCCGCCTTCAACCATGTAAGTGGCCAATGTCCAGGGACTGCCCGAAAATCCGATGAGCGGTACACTGCCTTGCAGCGATTTTCTTATCAGTCGAACGGCATCCACCACATAGCGCAGATCCACCTCCGGATCTGGAATCGGTAATTTGTTGATATCTTCGGCCGTTCTTACCGGATTTTTAAATTTAGGACCTTCGCCTTCCGTGAAATAAAGCCCCAGCCCCATTGCATCAGGAACAGTCAATATATCGGAGAACAGAATGGCCGCATCGAAATCGAACCGCCGCAACGGTTGCAGAGTGACTTCACACGCCAGCTCAGGATTGGTGCACAGATTTAAAAAACTGCCGGCCTGCTCCCTGACTTTTCTATATTCAGGCAGATATCGTCCCGCTTGACGCATCATCCAGACCGGCGTTCGATCAACAGGTTGCTTTAAAAGAGCTCTGATCAAGGTGTCGTTTTTTAATTCTGTCATTGCTTTATATCGATTTTTCCGGTTTAGATTTATCTTCAGCCACAAGACACTAACACTCAAGGAGTGCTGTTTGCCCTAAACACACTGAAGCATATAAATTTTAAAGATCTGCCGCTCAACTATTCAATTTTGTCTGCCGAAGCTCACAGGTCTTTATTTAATTGCGCCTACTTTTACGGGTATGGCTTTGCGAAACTCGGGCGGCAGTGAATTCCGGGCCTGAATCGCCTGCGCCGCACTGGAAAAAGAACCGTACATTAGGACATAGAGTTCCTTGCCATTGGTTATTTTCCGGCTTTGTTTAATCCCCAACGACGGGTATTTTTTCAGCACATCCGCTACCGATTGTTGTTTGGATAAAACCATGAGCTGCAGCGTGTAACCATTAGCCGTCTGCGTGACGGGCGGTTGCTTTTCGCTTTCTTGAGAAACAGGCTTTGCTGCCTGTTTCTCTTTAGGGGCAACGATAGCATTCTCTACATTTTTTTTCTTATCACTGATTTCCGGTTTTTTAGATTCAACCTGTTCGGCACTGTTAGTAATTTTATCTGTTTCCGGCTTTTCAGGCTTGTCGTTTATTGTCCGAATATCATTGGCAGCGCCTCTGTTTTCCATATCATGGTCGGGCGGAACCGCATCCATTTCCTCAGAGGCATTTTCTGCCGCCTCCGGCGTATCTAATGCTTCTGGATCGTCTAGCGCGTCTTCCGTTTCAGGCTGCGTCAAAATCTTTTCATTGGCCGGTTTCTGCTGTTGCGGCTCTGTTTGCACTGGTTGCACAGGCTGTCCGTTTTTGGCGCTATCAGTCGAAGTTACAGCCGATGGCGGCGCTATTTCAATAGCGATCTTCTGACCAGCAGAAGAACCGGTAGAGGCGTTATCTTCCTTACGCGGTAGCGAACTCATCCATTGCGCACTGAGCGCTACGGCAATCAATGCGACTACGGCAGCCGGCAGTATCCATTTGGCATTACCGCCAGATTTGGGATTGCTTGCCAAAGCGGGCAATTCAGCGATGATTTTCCCTGGAATGCCGTGCGTTTCCTTATAGATGGCCTCCACCATGTTCTCATTGATAGCATTAAATGAAATTTGCGCCCGGGGCTGTGTTGATAAATGCTGCAAAAACTCGCCGCATTGTTTTTCCGATAAAGGCGGTATTTCTATAAAATAGCAATTATCAATAGCCCGGTCCGATCTGCTTTTTATGTGCAATTCATCATGCGTCAAAACAAAAACCACCCTTAAAGCAGGATTTAAGGCAGCATATTGAATAATTGTCGTCACCAGACCTGGTACTAGCTGACCTGCATTATCAATGGTCAGGATTACCTTTCTCTTATGGCTTTCATGCTGGCCAAAGGCGGCCGCCAAAGCCGGACCATGCTTGTCAGACTTATCCTGCGTGATGACCTTTGCCATGTGTTCCTGGATTTTTTCAAAACTTAAATCGGCATTGCCCTGTACTGGACAATACAACCAGGAGTCAACATTGCGCTCTTGCAGGACCTTCAGCAAAGTTGTTTTACCGATGCCTTCCGGCCCGCAGATGATAAGAGGCTGTGTTAAGTTGGCAAGCAGATGAGTCAGTAACTCAAGCTTCTGAGTTCGCTCCTGCGTTATCAGAGAGCGAGCGGTCGTATCGACTGGTCTGTCCGCCGACTTTTTCAGATGATACGTAAAGGTATCATTATCTACCATAGGTTTTAAGCGTTACTTCTAATAGTTCTTGATTTACGCCTGTAGGCAAGGTTGCTTCGCCAATCTTCTTCAGCAGAATCACCCTTATTTGGCCGTCTACATTTTTCTTGTCAACCGCCATTAATTCAAGAAATCGTTGTGAGTCAATTTCTTCCGGCGGATTGACGGGTAATTTGGCTCTTTTGAAAAGCGCCATTATTCTTGCCACATCCGCGTCATTCAGCCAGCCCTTTCTTCTGGAAAGATTGGCCGCCTGGCAGGTACCGATGGCTACAGCTTCGCCATGCAAATATTGACCATAGCCTATGCCTGTTTCAATTGCATGACCGAAAGTATGACCCAAATTTAATGTAGCCCTGACGCCTGATTCTGTTTCATCTTCAGCGACAACTTCAGCTTTGTTGATGCAGGACCTTTCAATAGCAAAGGCAAGCGCCTGCTTATCTCTTGCCAGCAACGCATCAATGTTATTTTCCAGCCACACAAAAAATTCCGCATCCCTGATCAAGCCATATTTTATCACTTCCGCCAAACCTGCTGACAGTTGACGGTCATCGAGTGTATCCAACACATCGGCGTCGGCAATAACGCACTGCGGCTGATAAAAAGCACCGATCATGTTTTTTCCCAGCGCATGATTGACACCGGTTTTTCCTCCCACTGAAGAATCAACCTGCGCCAGTAAAGTTGTCGGTATTTGAAGGAAAGGAATGCCTCTTTGATAACAGGCTGCGGCAAAGCCGCCCATATCGCCTATGACGCCGCCTCCCAGAGCAATCAAAGTCGCGTTTCGGCTAAATTTGCCGGCCAGTAACTTATCAAAGATCCTGACGACAAAATCTAAAGTTTTATATTGCTCGCCATCCGGCAAAACCACCGTTTCAACAATATAGCCCTGCAAATTCTTTAAAATCGCATCCAGATATAATGGTGCTATAGTTTCATTAGTAACAACCAGAACCTGCCTGGATTTTATATGCTGAGTGAAAAGTTCCGGACGTCTCAATAAACCGGAGCCTATATATATCGGGTAACTACGGTCATCTAACTGTACAAGTAATTTTTTCATTTATGTAAACGATTAACAGATCTGTATTTTTCCAGTATATGGTTAACAACTGTTTTGCTTTGCATCACACTGGTGTCAATTTTATAGTCGGCACATGACAAATAGAGAGGCTCACGCTGTGCAAACAAGTTTTCTATCCGCCCTCTAGGGTTATCAGTCTGTAATAACGGCCGCTGGGAATCTCTGCGTGTCCTTTCCAGAATTCTTTCCACCGAGCATTGCAAGTAAACAACAAAACCATTTTCCTTCAATAGCTTGCGATTCTGTTCCCGCAAAATTGCACCGCCGCCGGTAGCCAGCACAATGCCTTCCTTTTGCGTTAGCTGTTGAATCATTTTCTGTTCGCGGTCCCTGAACCCTTCCTCGCC
>CAYPJI010000217.1:0-3201 GCA_964411045.1 uncultured Methylobacter sp.
GTCGGGCTTATTGCAGGGCTTGCAGACATTCTGTTAATCTCCGGCTACATGATTTTTTTAAGGAAGACAGTCACGATACTTGTCAACCTGTTCAAATAAAAATGGATTACAACTGGATCAATATTATACAGGATTACCTGCTTCCGCCTATCTGCATCTTATGCGGAAACGCTGGCTTTTCCTCTCGCGACCTCTGCCATTCCTGTTATCGGCATTTACACAGAAACGACCCGTGCTGTTATCGTTGCGCCGCGCCTTTTGAAACGCCGACGGCAATAACGGTTCTGTGCGGCCGCTGCCAAAGCCGAGCTCCGGCCTATGACCGAACTTATGCGCCATTCGTGCATCAAGGCGCCATGCGGCACTTGATTACCTCGCTAAAATTCCATGCCCACTACAAGAATGCGCGTCTGCTGGGGCAATTATTGGCGGAGCACGTCAGAGAGACAGCGGAAAGGCCGGATTGCATCATGCCCATACCGCTGCATAAAACCCGCTACCGCCAGCGCGGATTCAACCAGTCTATTGAAATAGCCAGAACCGTCGCCTGTGAACTAAAACTGCCTGTCGATCTCTCGTCCTGCCAGAGATATCGCAATACGCCGCACCAAACCAGTTTGCCGGCCAAACAGCGGCGTAAAAACCTGAAAAATGCCTTCTCGCTGATGAAGCCGATTCAAGTCAAACACATAGCCATCATCGATGATGTCATGACGACCGGCTCTACCGTCGATGAACTTGCCGCGCTATTGAAAAAGGCCGGAGCCAGCCGGGTTGATGTCTGGGCGTGCGCCAGAGCCTGAGCTGTGTTGAATTGATTCACCGCGCCGCTTGAGTAATGGCCTGACCAAGCATTTCAGAGAGCTTGGCTTTCGCGCCCCGGTTCTGGCAGACAAACACTTTGGCTTTTTCAATTAACGACGCCCTATAGCCGGCATCTTCATATAGCGCGTAGACGGCTCTGGCGACATCGTCTTTATTCTGACATTGTATGGCCGCACCGCGGTGCAGAATCCCTCCGGCAATCTCTTTAAAATTGGCCATAAAAGGTCCAAACATTACCGGCACGCCTACTGCGGCAGGCTCCAGTACATTATGCCCGCCTACCGCTACCATGCTGCCGCCGACAAACGCGACATCGGCGCTCGCATACAGCATCTTCAGTTCCCCCATAGTATCGGCCAGATACACATCGATATCCTGATGACAATCCTCACTGGAGGTGCGCGTTATTACTAACAACTGCCGCAGCTTACACAATCTCTCGACTTCGCCGAAGCGCTCGGGATGTCTCGGCACCAGCACCAGCAACAGTCCGGGGATTTGCAGTTTTACCTGTTTATAAATCTCAAGAAATATCGCCTCTTCATCTTTATGCGTACTGGCAATAATCCAGACGAACCGGCTCTTGAACAAATCCTTCTTTAACTGCCGGCCCTGCTCTATCGTTTCATTGGCAATATCAATGTCAAACTTGATATTGCCAGCGACGGTCACTTGCCGTTTTTCGGCACCGATAGCCATGAATCGGTCCGCATCATCCTGGGTTTGCGCGGCGATCAATTTAACTTGTGCCAAGGCTGGATGAACCAATGAGGGAATTTTTTGATAACCGCGCGCCGATTTTTCAGATAACCGGGCATTGATCATATAGAGCGGAATACCGTTTCTGCCACAGCAGGCGAACAGATTGGGCCAGATTTCCGTCTCCACCATCACGGCGATGCTCGGTTTAAAGCAACGCATAAAACGATTGACAGCGCCGGGCATATCATACGGCAAATAAACATGCTCAACCGTTTCCTGCAGCACCGCCTTGACACGCGCGGATCCGGTCGGCGTCGTGGTCGTTATTAAAAGTCGCGCATCAGGATGCAGAGTTTGTAGTTGCCGGATTAACGGAAACAAGGCTTCAGCCTCGCCGACTGAAACGGCATGGAACCAGATGGCGCCTGGCGTATAGTGTTTAGGGTAATAGCCAAACCGTTCGAGCCATCGATGGCGGTAGGCAGGCGCTTTGACACTCCGCCAAAGCAGGCGGCACAGTATAAAAGGGACGAGCAGGCAAAAAAGGAGTGAATAGAAAAAACGCATGTTAGAAAGCGCAAGGTTCAAGGCGCAAGGTTGAAAAGCCGTCGCTTTACCTTTTGCCTTGCACCTTTTGCCTTTAACTATTACGCTTCAGCAACAATTTTGACAGGCATTGTTACGACGACATCGGTATGCAGGTTGATGTCGATGTCGTATTCGCCAACTTGACGAATGACGCCTTTCGGCATGCGCACTTCCTGCTTTTCAACCGCAACACCTGCTGCAGTGATCGCATCAGCGATATTGTGTGTACCGATAGAGCCGAACAGCTTGCCTTCGTCACCCGCTTTGTGCGCGATAACAACTTCAAGCTTGCTCAGTGCATTCGCACGTGCTTGAGCAGCAGCCAATTTTTCAGCGGCAATTTTTTCAAGCTCTGCGCGGCGCGCTTCGAATTCAGCAATTTTTTTAACCGTTGCAGCAACAGCCTTGCCTTGTGGAACCAGATAGTTTCTGCCATAGCCGGGTCTAACAGTGACTTTATCGCCCAGGTTACCCAAGTTTGCTATCTTTTCAAGAAGAATAACTTCCATCTTTTAATACCTCACCTTTCGGTTTTAGCTAATTATTTTGCGCCGTCAGGCGTTAGTTTGATTTGAAATTTTGTTTCGTAAGTTCATCCATGCGTCGCTTAAGCCCACTAAAGCCACGGGCAACATGGCATGGGGTATCAAAAACAATGTCAGATAAAACATCGGCACCAGATAGCGTCCGAGTTTCATCGAAGCAAAAACCGCATGCAGTACGGCCGTTCCGATACAGGCGTATAACACAAACAGCAAAATAGTCATATTCCAGGCGACTTCGGAGAGCGCTCCGGAACTTGCCCAGGCAACCGCCACAACGACTATACTGCCCATTGCCAACCGGGGTTTCGTGTGCAGCGACAAAAACTCTTGCTTGAAGCCGCCGGGGTTATAAAGCACCGATTGCCACCAGCGCCCTAAAAACAGGCCAAACAACAAACCGAATACGGTTCCTGCTGCCGCCACTCCGGTCATATAATGAGACAGAACATCCAAAGTGCGTTGAATCTCATCAACAGGTGCATTGGGCGGCACCATACGGGAAAGAGCCTCTTTCCACATGACCGCAGGCGAAGCCTCATAG
>CAYPJI010000217.1:3211-4001 GCA_964411045.1 uncultured Methylobacter sp.
TCAACACCGCAAATTCAACCGCCAGAGATAAATGACGCCCTTCTCTCAAGACGATTGAAATCAACCAGACAGGCAGCCACAACACCATGCTGTAAAGCAAGGCAAACTGGTAACTACCCAACAGGAAGAGCCCCAGTAATGAGGCCGCCGCACTTGAACAGACTAAAACATACAAGCCTTCAAAAGCGCCCCGCCTCAAAGTGACGAGAGCAACGGAGGCTGAACTTACTATACTTACCGGAGGCATAATCAGCGATAGCAATGCGAGGCTGGAAGCCACTATCATGGCTTGCAGCCGTCCCCGCATGATGTAAGCGGCTAAAAAGCTCACTGACAGCCCCGGTACTGATTATTTGTGAGCGTCGCAGAAAGGCAATAATGCAATAAAACGCGCACGTTTAATTGCCACACCTAACTGTCTTTGATATTTAGCGCTGGTTCCTGTAATACGGCTAGGAACAATTTTGCCGGTTTCAGTAATATAATCGCTTAATAAATCCAGATCTTTATAATCGATCTGTGTGCCGTCGTCTGCGCTGAATCGGCAGAATTTTTTACGTCTTACATTGCGTGCCATAATAATCTCTTGTCCAAGTGTTAAAAGTTTTATTCAGAAGCGATTTCGTCAATGTCGAAACCTTCATCGTCCAGACTGACCTCTTCGTCGCTGTCTTCTGCTGCCGCTTCTTTGGCTGCAGCATCTTTAGCTCTGGATTCAGCCGCTCTGCCTTCTTCAGCAGTTGCTGTGGCAATGGGGGATGGCGTAGTGATAGCTTCTTTTTGCAGCAAA
>CAYPJI010000218.1:0-3924 GCA_964411045.1 uncultured Methylobacter sp.
AGACGGGTCCTGAGGAAGCCTGGGCCTTCAACCCTTGGTCCGGCGCGATCTCGGGTCCTTTGAATACACCTCCGTATCGAGCAGCAAAATATTCACATTACGGCCGGAAGCCAGCACATGGTCCAGGCCGCCGAAGCCGATGTCATAGCCCCAGCCGTCGCCGCCAATAATCCAGACGCTGCGCCTGACGAGATTTTCCGACACTTCCAGCAACCGGTCTGCGGCATCGGCAGCGATGCCTTGCAATCGCTGGTTCAGCTCGGCGACACGCTGGCGCTGGTCATAGATGCCGGCCTCGTCGCTTTGGTCGGCATCGAGAATCGCATCGGCCAGTTCCTGGCCGACCTGCCCGCGCAGGCTTTGCAGCAGCTCGCGCGCATACTGGGCCTGCTGGTCGATGGCCACGCGCATGCCCAGACCGAATTCGGCATTGTCCTCGAATAAGGAATTGGACCAGGCGGGACCGCGCCCCTCGGCGTTTTTAGTCCACGGCGTCGCCGGCAGATTGCCGCCATAGATGGACGAACAGCCGGTCGCGTTGGCGATCACCATGCGATCGCCGAACAACTGGCTGACCAGCCGCAGATACGGCGTCTCACCGCAGCCCGGGCAGGCGCTCGGAAACTCGAACAAGGGTTGCAGATGCATAGCTTCGGGCAGTTTATTGTGGTGCAGCAGGCGGCGGTCCGGCGCCGGTATTTGCAGGAAGAAATTCCAGTTTTCGCGCTCCTGAGCACGCAGCGGTGGCTGCGGATGCATATTGACGGCTTTCCGCTCGGGGTTCTCTCGGTCACGGATCGGGCAGACCTGCACGCACAGGGTACAGCCGGTGCAGTCTTCGGGCGCAACCTGATAACTGATCAAAAGATCGCTGCTTAAGGCCTTGCTTTTGACCGGCACGGATTTGAATGTCGGCGGCGCATTTTCAATGCTGTCGGCGGTAAACAGTTTGCTGCGGATCACGCTGTGCGGGCAGACAAACACACACTTGCCGCACTGAATGCAGATATCGGGCTCCCAGACCGGAATCTCCAGAGCGAGATTGCGCTTTTCGAACGCGGAAGTGCCGGTTTTAAAGGTGCCGTCCGGCTCGAAGCGGCTGACCGGCAGAAAATCGCCGCGCCCTGCAATCATCTCGGCGGTCAGGCGTTGCACATAATCAGGCGCGTCGGCGGCCACGGCAGGCGGCATTTTGATCGCGCTGCCCGCCTGCTCAGGCACGGTGATCAGATGCAATTGGGCAAGCGCCGAGTCTATGGCCTCAAGATTGGCCTGCAGTATGCGTTTTCCAGCCTTGGCATAGGTTTTTTGCCCGGCCGCCCTGATCGCGTCCAGTGCCTCGTCGAGCGGAATAATAGGGCTCAGAGCGAAGAAACAGGTCTGCATGACCGTATTGATGTGTCGGCCCAGGCCGCAGCTTCTGGCGATTGCATAGGCATCGATCGCGTAAAAGGCGATGTTTTTTTCGATGATGGTCTCCTGAAAACTGCGCGGCAGGCTGTCCCAGACCTGATCGGAGCCAACAGAGGTATTCAGCAGAAACGCCGCGCCCGTAGCCGCTTTGTCGAGCATAGGATAGCGCTCCAGAAACACCGATTGATGACAGGCGACAAAGCTGGCTTCGTTATCGCCGATCAGATAACTGGAACGGATTTTCTCCGGGCCGAAACGCAGATGGGAAACCGTGACGGCGCCCGCTTTTCGTGAGTCATAGACAAAATAGCCCTGGACATTGAGCTGCGACTTGTCGCCGATGATCTTGATGGAATTCTTGTTGGCGCTGACCGTGCCGTCGCTGCCCAATCCGTAGAAAACGGCACTGACAGTGGCTTTAGCGGCATTGGTCCGAAATGACGGGTCCCAGTTCAGATGGGTCTGCGTCACATCATCGATAATGCCGACCGTGAATGCGTTCTTGGGCCGTTCTTTGGCCAGTTCATCGAAGATGCCTTTGACCATGGCCGGCGTAAATTCTTTCGAGGATAGGCCGTAACGGCCGCCGACAATTTTGGGCAACTGGGCAAATTTGGGATTATCGCCCAGATAATTCTGTGTAATAGCGGTCAAAACATCTTTGTATAGGGGCTCGCCATCGGCGCCCGCTTCCTTGGTCCTGTCCAGAACCGCCAGGCTGCGCAACGTGGCCGGCAAGGCGTCAATCAGCGCATCGGCTGCAAACGGACGGAACAGGCGAACTTTCAGCATGCCGACTTTTTCCCCGTGCGCGGTTAAATGATAAACGGTTTCCTCGACGGTTTCGGCGCCGGAACCCATCAGCACGATGACCCGTTCGGCATCCTCGGCGCCGACATAGTCAAACAGCTGATACTGACGACCGGTCAGTCCGGCGAAACGGTCCATCGTGGCCTGCACGATGCCGGGCATGGCCTGGTAATAGGGATTGGCGCTTTCCCGCGCCTGAAAAAACACGTCGGGATTCTGGGCGCTGCCGCGCAGGACCGGATGATCCGGCGACAAGGCACGCCGGCGGTGCTGGTGTATCAACTCGTCGTCGAGCATGGCGCGAACAGCCGTTTCGTCAACAGGATCGATCGTGGCAATCTCGTGCGAAGTCCTGAAACCGTCGAAAAAATGCACGATGGGAATGCGCGCGGCCAGCGTTGCCGCCTGCGCAATGAGAGCAAAGTCCATGACTTCCTGTACCGAATTGGCCGACAAGAACGCGAAGCCCGTTGCCCGGGCCGCCATCACATCGCTATGATCTCCGAAGATCGACAAGGCGTGCGTCGCCAGTGTGCGGGCCGCGATATGAAAGACGGTTGACGTCAGTTCGCCGGCAATCTTGTACATGTTCGGAATCATCAGCAGCAATCCCTGCGAGGCCGTAAAAGTCGTGGTCAGCGCGCCATTTTGCAAGGCGCCATGCACGGCGCCGGCCGCACCGCCTTCACTCTGCATTTCTATCACCTGCGGCTGCGCGCCCCAGATATTCTTGTGGCCTTCCGAAGCCCAAGTGTCGGCCCACTCCCCCATAGGCGAGGCCGGCGTAATCGGATAGATGGCAATGACTTCATTGGTCAGGTAGGCGATCTGCGCGGCCGCTTCGTTGCCGTCGATCGTGATAGTGGTTGCTTTTGACATCAATCGTCCTCGTAAAATAACAACTTTTAGAGCCTCGTGTTCTATCGCAACTATTCGATATGAGTTGCATTAGTTCCTCTGTGACAATCGACACGTCAAAATATTCGCCTTTTTCCGGAACAACCTCGCAATCATCAGTTATTCGCATCAAACCGCATCTTAAACTCTTGAAGAATGAACAGAATTTGGGCGCCTCTGTCTTAATCTCAAAGACAAGCTGATTTTCTCCGAAGTATGTCCCTTGATTTATCAATCAAACAAAACAGAGGTGTGTTATGGCATTAAAAGAAGACTTTGGGAGCCTGCTCGAATCCCTAAAAACCGAACGCGATGAAATTAAACTGAAACTGCATCTTGGTTCCATGGAAGCCAGGGAGGAATTTGAGGGTGTCGAAAAAAATTGGAACGCCTTTACCCAAAAAGCGGGCGACATCGCTGATGATACGGTGGAAACTTCGGAGGAATTTATCGAAAAAGCCAAAATAGTCGGCGAAGAATTGAAAGCAACCTATGACCGGATAAGAGCGAGATTGTCTAAATGATCATCGGCTTTGCATCGAGATACAAGCTATTGGACCGCTTCCTATATCATGTAAAAAGTGCTTTCAACTGTATAAAAAACGCCCCATGCCTTACGAAGGGCATGGAGCGTTCCATTATCTTAGTCTAAACGGAGTGGTTTAGATTATAAAGATACTGATAAACCAGCGCCAACAGTCAGAGACGCGCCTGCTTGCAGATTTACAGCTGGCAACAAGGCATCAACTGTTCCGACTACTGATCCCAGAACGCCATCTACCAGAGTAAGAGTGCTGCCCAGCA
>CAYPJI010000219.1:0-3923 GCA_964411045.1 uncultured Methylobacter sp.
ACTACGCACATCGGCATTCATAGTGGTTAACATAATAATACCTCCTCTTATCTGTACCCGCATTGTAGCTACATCGTAGCTACAGTCAATATTTGCACAGGCAATTGTTATCGCTTGGTATTTTCTTATTACATTTAGAAGTGGTGCTTTCACTGAGCACTTGAACAGCTAAGAGCGATCATCGTGTAGCAGTTGCCATGAGTGTTTATAGTGTAAACAGTGCTTTCTGCTGTAATGGGCCATTACAGCGGTTATGTTTTCTGCAGGTGTTAACAGCAGTTTTGCGCTCTGGGGGTGCTCACGGGGTGAACAGTGGTTTGCTGGTTTTAGATGTTCACCGTGTGATGTTCAGGTGCTTACAATGTAGACAGCTCTCCAGCTTATTGGGCGGAACGGAGTAGATTTTGAGGCTGTAGCGTGTTTTTGGTATTTTATGCATATTTACGTATTTTTATCTAATGTTAGGTAAGTCGATATTCCTCCCCTCCTAAGGGTGTTCAAATCCTGTAGGGCGGGCCATTTTGATCTTTCCCCTTATTGGTCGCAAAAGTTGTTTTTTGGGTTTGAGACTAGATCGAGACCAAACTGAGACCAGCTTGTTTTTGTCTCAAAGCCATACTGCCAAAAAGCGGCCACTCCCATAAATCGCAGAAAGCCTAGTTTTCTTGAACAGCTTTTACTTCTTTACGCGTCTTACTGATCTTCTTTGATCAGATCTAACCGATCACACAAATCGCAATCAAGATACACGCAGAGCTTTTCTAGCACATCAAACTCAACACGCACTGCTATTTCTTGATACAGCCTGGTGATGGTTCCTCTGTTGATATCTATATCGCGAGCGACGTCCGCAATCTTTAGCTTTTTCTCTACCATTAATCGGTGACATGCTAATGATGGGCATTCGCTAGGAGGTTCACTATGGTTAGTATTAATGCAAGAAATGGGTTGCTGTTTTTTGACTTTCGCTATAAAGGTCAGCGCTGCAGGGAATACACCAAGCTGACTGATACTTCAGCACACCGCAAACGCATGGAGACAATTCTTGCGTGCAGCGAACTGATAAAGCATTGCGAGATAGCGTGCGTTTTCGCTGATTGTGAAGTGGTTCTGGTGCGGACGCTCAGCGATTGTCGAGGTTGTGGAATAGCTCATTTTCCAACTGAAAGTGAAGTTCCAGTACGGTATCTAAGCGCAGCAATGTCTGGCGTATTTCATCTTGGCTCAACGCTGCGCCATCAGCGGAAAAATCGCTGCTCATGCGGCCCAGCAGCTTGACCAAACGAAAGATTTCTCGGTGGGTATGACTCAGTGCAGCCATTGGGTCTTCCCCCTTGAGATGCCGTGCCAGTAACGGATAGAGCTCGCTCTCGTCAGCCTGCTCATGAGGAATTAGCTTGGTCTCGAGCATCGTCAATAAACGCTGTAATTTCTTCTGGGCCTGCGCCATAGGCAGAGTCGAGAATTCATTGGCCATGTTGTTTACAGATTCCAGCAGCTCGGCTAGATCAGCATGCTCACGCTTGAGTTCGTCCACGTGGCTGCCTTGAAGCTTGATCGCAGCGTTCGCATTGAAGCCCGCACCCAGTGCCCGCAAGGCATTGAAGATCACCGCTATGTCGATCCCTTCCTGAAGAATCGCACCAGCCAGCGGCGGTAGATAACCCAGTGCCGCAGCGAACATGGCCAGCAGCGAAAGGCCCATGCCGACGAGCACGCCTTGCCGGGCTATGAGGCGTGAGCGACTGGCAATTTGCATGCCCTCTGCGACCCGGTCCAAACGATCGATCAATAACACCACGCCGGCGGCTTCCGAGGAGGCGGTCGCGCCTCTGGCCCCCAGCGCGATACCTACGTCAGCGGCGGCCAGTGCAGGGGCATCATTGATGCCATCACCGACCATCAGCGTTTTGCCGTTTTGCCGGCCCAGTTGTACGGCAGCGACCTTGGCTGCAGGATCAAGTTCGGCATGAACTTCATCGACCCCGGCGGCTAAACCGATCATCTGTGCGGTTTCTGCGCGGTCGCCAGTGAGCATTATGATTTTACGGATACCGGCCTGACGTAGACGTCGCAAGGCATTGGGCGCCTCGATGCGCAGCGGGTCTGCGAACAACACAGCGCCGGCCATCACGCTATCCACCCCAATAAAACTGCCGCTGGAGTCCTGATAATCCATGAGCCTAAGCATGCCATCATCCCAAGCCTGAGTAGGTTGGCTGGCATTAACAAAGTGATGTGCACCGAGCGTTACGCGATGGCCGTCGACCATTCCAGACAGTCCTGCGCCGGGTACCTCGACCACTTGCTCAGGCGTGCTTAGGGGGCTTGTGTTACTGCTGGCAGCCTTGACAATTGCAGCGGAAATTGGATGGGGCGAGGCTTGGGCCAGCGAGGCCGCCAGATGCAGCAGTTGCTCCTTGGTATGCACGCCGCTGCTCTCCACGGATTGCACCGTGGCATGGCCAGTGGTGAGCGTGCCGGTTTTGTCGAGGAACAGCACTTGCGCCTCGGCTAGGGCTTCCAGCGTTGCCCCATCTTTGACCAGAATGCCGCGCTTAGCACAACGCGAGATGCCCGACATGATGGCGATCGGCACCGCCAGAATCAGCGGGCAAGGCGTCGCAACCACCAACACCGCAAGCGCCCTAATTGGATCACCGCTGAACAGCCAGGCTAACCCGGCGACCAACAGAGTTAACGGGATCAGCGCTAGGGCATAACGGTCGGCCATACGGGCAAAAGGCGCACGGGACTGACTGGCCGCTTGCGCCATGCTAACAATGCCGGCGTAAGTGCTTTTTGCGGCGGACTGACTGGCCTGTAGCTCAAGGGGCGCGCCGACATTCACGCCGCCGCTGCGGATACTCGCTCCGGCCTGCAGGGAGACCGGCAAAGGCTCACCGGAAAGGGCCGACTCATCGAGAGTAGCTGTGGGCGAGAGCAGCACACCGTCAACCGGCAACACTTCACCCATGCGCACCAACAGATGGTCGCCGGCTTTTACTTCCTCGATTGGGATCTGCTGCAACTGGCCATCAAGCATGCGTGATGCAATTCGTGGTGCCCGGTCAATCAGCTTTTTCAGTTCGCGCTCGGCACGTTGCTCGGTGAAAAACTCCAGGGTGCGACCACTGGTCAGCATCACCGCAATGACGGCCGCCACCAGTGCCTCACCGAGCAAGATGGCACCGGTAATCGACAGCAGGGCGATCAGGTCAACGCCCACCTCACGGCGAATCAGGCGCTGCATAATTTCGAGTATCAGTACCGCCGCCACTGCCAGCGCGCTGAAGTTCCACAACTGTGCTGCCAGCGTCGGGTTATCTAAGCCATGCGCAATCAAGCCACTGGGTAGAGCTACCAGGGTAAGCGCCAACAATGCCGGGGTTTGCCAGTTTTTGGTCATTACGAGGCGCTCATGATGGAAGGAGGCTTTTGACTATTGGTAGCGTACTTGCCTTGAGTAAAACAGATCGATCTAAGCTGATCTGTTGGCGAGAAATGCCCGAAGATTTGGGTCGAATCATGGGCAAGGGCCGAATATTGCCTGATACTTATCTCTTAGCATAAACCTTTGCACAGGCTACTGAAAGCTGCATTTTATTGCTGCAACCGGCCATCCTAAAAGAGCTGCAAACTCTGGCAATTCAGAGGTGGTGCAGCCCAATCAGAGTCAAAGCAATTACCCTCAATCATTGGATACTTCAGCCAAGCGCGCCTTGTATGACAACTTTGGTAAAGATGAAGTGCTGGCTAACAAGATTGATACGGCGATTCGTTATACCAAGAAAGCTGATTGGGTCGGCGATCGTTTTAAAGAGCGTGAGATTGCCATGGTTTTCGACCCGACGGAATTCTTTCCGCTCGGAAACTTTGCCGCAGTTATAGTTTTTCAGCTTTGTCATGTTTTGCCTGAGCTA
>CAYPJI010000220.1:0-3906 GCA_964411045.1 uncultured Methylobacter sp.
AGCTCAGCCACAGCGGCTCGCCCTGCACCTGTTCGACGCGATTGGGACCGTATTCGCGCAGGCGGTGTTCAACCTGCGCCGCCAATAGTCCTTCATGATGACTGTGGAGGCTGGCAAGTGCTTCATCGATACTGAACTGATGTATTTTCATGGCGGTTCCCAAGCACGATGTTCCTATCCAACAGAGGCTTATGAGTGCTGATCAGTTCCCGGCGTTTGCGGATCGCCCTTATCGTGTCTGTTTACCCACCAGCGGCGCCAGCAGCAAGGCCGCCAGAATGCCGGCCGCAACGGTAAAGCCGAAGGCGTGGACGATGGCTGTGGAGCTGACGGCCAGCAGGCCGAAAGACAGCAGTGTCGTGATGGCCGACAGAGTGATGGCCAGCGAGGTGCTGGACCGTTCATCCCCGGCCAGAAAGAAGAAGATGCCGTAGTCCACGCCTATGCCCAGCACCAGCAGCAGCGCGAACAGGTTGAACAGGCTGAACAGCTGGTCGAACCAGCCCAGCATGGCCAAAGAAACGGCCGTAGCGAAAACGGGCACGGAAATGATCATCAGCGCATTGCGCCAGCCGAACTTGAGCCCCAATCCTATCAGTACAATGCCGTAGGCGGCGATCAGCAGGGCGCTGGCGCTGGTCCGGTAGCGCTCGAACAGCGACGAGAGCCGGGTCGCCTGGTCCACCCAGCGTACGCCCTGCAAGTCGTTCAATTGCGACAGGGCCGTCAGGTTCTTGATGCCGGTTAATGATACGGTGCTCACACAGAGGCCGGCATCGCAGCCCAGCCAGTGCATTTTCCGGGCTTCATCGGCGCTGTCCAGCCATTCGTTCAGCTCGATGCGGCTGTTTTCGGCGGCTTTAAACCGTTGCTGTTCTGCGGCAATGGCCTGCTCGTCAAAGCCCAGTTCCGCCATGTAGCGTTTCAGCAGGCCGGCCTCATAGAACGTTCGATTCAGCAACTGATAATTGTCGCGCTGCATGTCCGGGGCGGGCCAATAGCGGCTGAGCCCGTCGTAGGATTCCATTGCGCCCTGCTGTTTCAGGGTTTCAAGCTGTGTCAGCAACGCCTGCTCGTTGCGATGCCAGTCCTGCGGGTCTTTCCCGGACACCAGAAAAAACTGGCTGTCGGCTCTCACGGGCAGCAACTGCCGGATCTGCTGATCGGCCGCCAGACGTTCGGCGGAGGCCGACTGCAACAGGCGCACGTCATCGCGCGGCGTCAGCTGCCAAAGCCCGCCCGCAACCGCCACGATCACAACCGGCGCGAGCCAGGCCCGGTTCCTCAGCAGCCAGGCCGGCCAGTGCTGTTGCCAGTAGCTCGTCAGCCGCAGCATGGCCGGCTTGTGCGCCGGCTTGAAGCCCGTCAGCAGCAGCGGGAACAGCAGGACCACGGTGGCCCAGGCGCCGATCAGGCCGACGATCGAGAAAAACGCGATCTCTTGCAGGAGCGGGAACGGCGCGACGCCCAGGCTGGCATAACTGACCAGGCTGGTTCCCAGGTCCAGCGTGATGCCCAGCAGGATGTACTGCAATCCCTTGGCAGGCGTCCAGTTTTCCGAACTGAAGCTGCTGCAGAAATAATGCAGCGCATAGTCGATGCCGACGCCGATCAGGCTGGCGCCGAACACCAGCGTCAGGATATGGATCTTGCCGAACACCATGATGCTGACGACCAGCGCCGCAAACGTGCTGGCCGCGATGCCTAAACAGGACAGCAGCAGCGGCCGGGCGCTGCGGAAGGTCAGCAGCAACAGCAGGATGCCGAGCGTGGAGCCGATGCTGACGATGGCGATCTCGCGCTGCGCGCTGTGCGAACCCTCGGCCGTGAACAGCGGCATGCCGGTCGCGAGCAGTTCGCCGCCGGCCACCTCGATCTGGTCTTTTGCGCCGTTCATGAGCTCCCGCAGTACATCCAGATTGTCCAGATGCAGCTTGTTGTCGGCCATGTCAGCGATCAGCAGCGCCCAGAAGCGGCCGCCGTCCTGCACGAGCACCACGCCTTGCTCCAGCGTGAACCGGCCCGGACTCTGGGCGTTGAAATAGCGGCTGAACAACAGCAGCGGGTCGCGTTCGAGATTCGCCGCCTGCAGTTGTCCGAGCGGGCTGTAGAGCATTTCCAGATTGCGGCCTATAAGCGCCTCGGGCCGGGCCAGCAGCATGCTGCGCGTCTGCGCATCCAGCAGTTGGTAGCGGTAGGCGAACAACTGCTGATAGCGTTTGGCAAAAGTCCGTTGATCCACCTGCAGTTGGATATTCTTGAACAGGCCGCTCTGCTCGAGCCGTTCCTTAAGCTGGTTGGCATAGGCGACCGCTTGCGACGCCGAATCGGCGCCGGTCAGGCAGATGACCTTGCCGTTGATAAGTTCGTTATGCCGGCGTACGGCCTGGGCGATTTCAGGCTGCTGCTCGGTGGCCGGCAGCAGCGCCAGGAACCCCGTTTCCAGCCAGTCTGACGTCAACAGACGACTACCGGCGATACCCAGCGCCAGCCAGCCCAGCAGCCAGACGAATGCGGCTATCCTAGGGCGATAAATGCGCAAAATCGGCTTCTTCTCCGGCGGTTAAGCGGTCGGGATGGCTGATGTTTTGAAAGTGCAGTGTGCTGCTGTTGCCGTTGCTTTCGAAAATTTCCAGCGCGCGCAGTTCGTGGTCGCCGGACAATTGCATCCGGCTGATGACTTTCTTCATCATCTCATCCTTGGGCACAAGACTGACCTGCCAAGCTATCTTTCTGACCGACCCGGTGATGTCGAAAGCCGTCGCCAGCTGCGACAGATCCGCGCCCAGCATGGCCTGGAATACCTTGCCGAACGCCGCCGGAACGGGCTGTTCACCCTGCTCCGTCCACAGGCGCGTGTCGCTGATCAAGAGCAGCGACGGCACGGGCGACAGCGTTTTCCAAGCGATGCCGCGGCTTTTAGCGTAAATGAACGTGCCGTTCGAAATCAGCGGCTTGCGCAGTACTTTCAGCTGCTTGGTCTGCTCGAAGGCGCCGCGCGTGATCGTGGCTTTGGTCAGACGGGCATTAATTTGGTCGAGCAGCTCATCGGCCATGCAGACATTGACCGTTAACAGAAACAGCACCAGGGCCTTTAAATAAATCACGAAACCTCCACGCCCAGCTTCTCAAACAGAATGCCCGGCGATTCAAAACACATTTCATTCCTGGCCAGATCGACGGCCACTTGAATGCTGTAGCCTTTGGTCAGCCTGTCGCCGGTTTCCTTGTCGACGATCAGATAATTGATTTTCAGCCGGTTCTCCCATTCGACAATCCCGGCATGCACGGTGATGACCTGTTCGAAAGCGGCCGGCTTGATATAACGCATGCGCAGATCGATCACCGGCCACGAGTAGCCCGAGTCGCGCATCTGTCGGTAGTTGTAGCCGATCTTGTCCAGCAGGGCGCAACGCGCGATCTCGAAATATCTGGCGTAATGGCCATGCCAGACGATTTCCATCATGTCGACGTCGTGGAAGGGGATTTTCAGGTCGATAGCGGTTTGGTGGATTGGATCAGTCATGCCGGCCTATCCAACGGCTCGACCAGATCCTGATATTTATGGTTAGTCATTTACTGTTCTTTGTTTTTGCTTGTTCTGCCGGGCTGGCAACATTTCCAGCTCAGATTTGGTAGTTTAGTCTGTAAAAATTAAGAAAATTATAAAACTATTTGCCTAATCTACACGGTTTTATAATCATTAATTTTAATTATTGTGAAATACACATGGAATTGGAAAAACTTCAAAACGAAGTTCTAGGGATTTTGATCGTTCCCACGCTCCGGCGTGGGAATGCCGCCAGTGACGCTCCAGCGTCAACCAACTAAAAGCACGATCATTCACCCATGGGCAGAAGCCGTTACGTTATTACAGAACCTGACAAGCCGCATTTTTTAACCTGT
>CAYPJI010000221.1:0-3892 GCA_964411045.1 uncultured Methylobacter sp.
CACGCACTGCGTACCTTTTGGATTTAATTCATCTGGATATTTTGAAAAATGGTACCCGGTGCGTACCCTGCCTCCTGAATTAGCCGCCCAACCCGACCCGCAAGCTACGGGGCAGGCTTAACATCAAAAGCCACGCAGACCCGCTCCTGGTCGGACTGGAAAGGCAGGGTGTGGTGGAACAGGGAGGAAGGAAACAGCACCAGATCGCCCACCTGCACATCCACTATCTGGCTCGGAAAGTCGTCATGCAGTCTCGGATAATCATCGCCATCGGTGCTGTACGCGAAACTGCCCTCGTGATCGGTGATCCGCTCCGGCAGCTTGAGATAGACGCAGCCGCTGATCCAGCCTTCCTCGTGGATGTGCGAGCCCAGGTATCCGCCTTTCTTCATGCGCAGATACCAGGAGCTGGTAAATTCGATTTCTCGAGGAAAATCCACGATCAGCCGGTCGCTGGTACCTGCGTAATGCTGCCGGTATTCGACGATCTTTTCGCGGATCAAGGCCGCGAGTTGCTGAAAGGATCGCTCGGAGCGCAGCAGTAAATTTCCGGCGGACTGTATGCCGTAATACAGCCGCCCCTGCTTCCTTTCGGCGATGGCCAGATGCTGAATGTCGTGCAGCAGTTCCTGAAGCAGCGGATTATCGGGATCAGTCAATTCATCGATGTGCATATGCCGCACATAGTCCATCGGCGCCGCGCAGAAAGGGTAAGGATTTTCCTGATGAAAATTGCCGGCGTAATGGGTCGATAAGGTGCCAAGCAGAACGGTTGTTGCCCGGGCATTGGCGGTCAGCGCGTCGAAGCGCTGCTTGAACAGCTCGAATTGCCCGGTTTTGTACAAACATTGCAGCGCCCTCTCCTTGCTGTCGGCAAAGTCGGAGGCCTCGAAATAATGGCATCATTGAGCCGGCCAGCAAGGCACAGATATTCGCCCAGGTTGTATTTGGCCCGATCATGATCAGGCTGAACCTCAATGGCCTTTTTATAGCAGCGGATCGCTTCATCCATCTCGCCGCGGTCGCGCAGCGTTTCGCCGAGCGAGTTCCAGGCATCGGCAAACTGGGGGTCCAGACCGACGGATTCCCGAAACTGCCGGACCGCTTCCTCGTGCTGTCCAAGCCCGTACAGGACCGCCCCGAGGTTAAAATGCCCGCGCGCATCAGCATTGAGCGCCAGCGCCCTACGGTAGCATTGCGCCGCTTCTTCAAGCTTGCCCTGCTGCTGCAGGATTGTGCCGAGATTGCCCAGCGCCGCAAAAAAGCCGGGTTCAAGGGCAATCGCCTTTTGATAATGCTGTGCCGCTTCGTTTAACAAGCCCTGGCCCTGCAGCAAAGTTCCCAGATTGAAGTGAGCTACCGTCAAAGCCGGCTTGAGCTGCAACGCTTTACGATAACTGGCTATGGCTTCTTTGACATCATTGAGTTGCGTGAAAAGCACGCCGAGATTGAAATGAATTTCAGCGATACGCGGGTCGATGGACAGCAGTTTCCGGAAACTGGCCACCGCTTCACGGTACTTGCCCTGGCCTTGCTGGCAGAGCCCGAGTATGTTGTACAGGACGGGGGCTTTGGCATACCTGCCAAGCATCGATTGCGCCGTCGCTTCGGCTTGCTGCAGACGTCCGGCCTGAAAGAGCTGGTGCAAGGCCTGCAATTCGGCGGGAGAAGGTTGTTTTGCTTGCTTCGGCTGCGTTTTCATCGAAAATCAACTCAATCGTGGTAACAAATGAGCCGATTCTAACGTAATGCGAGAGGGCTGTCAGCCGTCTTTATGCGCTCGTTTCGGCCATCTCCCGATCGTCCTGTATCGGAAACCAAAAGCCAGTATCCGCTTTTAGGATTGCGGAAACAGCCTTAAACTTAAAATTAAAATTGGCGTGCGGGCAGAATCATGCTGAATAAAATAGTAAGCGGCGGACAGACAGGCGCCGACAGAGCGGCCCTGGATGCCGGCATCGAACTGGGCTTTCCGGTTGGCGATTATTGCCCGGCCGGCAGGCTGGCGGAAGACGGTGAAATCGATGCCCGGTATTCGTTGATGGAACTCGGCGGCGGATACCGGCAGAGAACCCGGAAAAATGTCGAAGCCTCGCACGGCACTGTCATTTTCTATGATTCAGCGCGGCAGGGCGGCACAGAACAGACGCTGGCGTTTTGCATGCAGTTCCATAAGCCTTATAAGCTCATCGATATCAGTCTGGTGGGCTGCGGCCTGGCATCAAAGGTTATCTGTGATTTCATCGAAAGCCATGATATTGCCGTCCTGAATGTGGCTGGCCCGAGGCAGAGCAGCTGCCCGGCCATTTATGCTTATGTCAAAGAAGACATTAAAAATGCCATCAAGCAATCGGATTGAGAAATATCAATAAAATCCGCAATTTATCCTGCCTTAGTGGACAATAAACGCCTGAATCTGGCATTATGCCGCTTCACTACGCCTTGTATTTCGCAAGGTGGAAACAAACTGTATAAGGTAAAGCAATGAGTAACCTCCCAAAATGCCCTGCATGCGGCTCGGAATTCACTTATGAAGACGGCGATATGTATATCTGCCCTGAATGCGCGCACGAGTGGCCAAAAGGCGAGACGGCCGAAGCCGGTTCCGATGAGTTGGTGGTCAAGGATGCCAACGGCAACATACTGCAAGACGGCGATAGCGTCACCGTCATCAAGGACCTCAAAGTCAAAGGTTCATCCTCAGTGGTCAAAGTCGGCACCAAAGTCAAAAACATCCGCCTGGTCGAGGGTGATCATAACATCGATTGCAAAATCGACGGCATCGGCGCCATGAAGCTGAAATCGGAGTTTGTTAAGAAGAACTGATAGGCCCGATAAATCGAACGCGATCGACGCGGCTTCTTAGGTGCGCATCGATCGCGGTTGATGCGCTTCAATGAATTGCCTACTTTGGGCCGTCTCATCCTATCATTGATCCGGCGCCTGAAAATGTTAACTCCTCGCCTTGAACGTGTCGAAAGGCAGCAGGGCTTCGACCCTCTCAGCCCGAACGGTTCAAACATCATGGGGCCGGATCAATAAGTTGAGCGTTGCCTCCTTCCAATTGTGAATATAGGCGCGTCGTTATCACTTGCTATTGCCGTTGCCACCACCATTACCGTTGCCACCACCGTTTCCCCCCCCATTGCCATTGCCATTCCCGCCGCCATTACCGTTTCCTCCGCCATTGCCATTTCCGGCTCCTGCACCGCCACCACCAGCACCTCCACCACCACCTCCGCCAGCGCCTCCACCTGTCACCAACAATGCCACGCCCGATTTAACCGGATCGACCTCGGCGATATACGAAGTAAGCTGTACGGTTTGTGTAGCGTTTCTCGGATCTGTCCAAGTCACTTTGACGTTAAGTTGCTTGCAATTGACAGAATTGGCGCAGTCATCAACCGTCCAGGTCCGGGTAAAAGTGCTGTTGGCACCGACGGCAGTATCGTTATCCGATCCCGAATAACTGATATAAGAATTTTGATTGGCGAAGCCGCGCAGTTGTTCTATTTTGTCTTGCGCCAGATTCAAGGCATGGGTTTTCATGCGGCTATCTGCACTGCTGATCAGCGTAATGCCTTGCAATCTAGCCATTCCCAGCATCGCCACCGCCAAGATCAGTGCGGAGATCAATGCTTCCAACAAGGTAAAGCCTCTCTGAGAAGCATGCAGCAATTTTTTCATGGTCATTTTCCTTTAAAAGTCTTTCCAGGTTCCGGGAATGCGTGTGGCATCGTCCATGCCTATATTGAATACAGTATTTAAGTCAGTACCGTAATCAACTTCTATAAACTGTGTGTTGGCATTGGGTTTATTAACGTCGCCTTCCCAAATGACCGAACCGTAAATAGTTGCGCCCCCCCAGCCGTTAGCATCGCATTCAGCCCCC
>CAYPJI010000222.1:0-3862 GCA_964411045.1 uncultured Methylobacter sp.
AAGTTGGTGTTGGTTTTCTTGGTTATAGCCCCATTTTCTCATAAGTTGGAGCCTCCGAGAAAACCGGGGCGGTTCATTGCAGCTATAGCCGGGTAGTCTGGCGCTCAGTCAGAAAAGATAAGAGCAATAAATTCAGTCTACGTGGACGGCGCAAAAGCGCAGAGTGGAACAATGACTATATGGCTCATCTACTCTTCGGATGCGCAAAAAGTCAGTGTTAGCAGAAAACAGTTTTAATGCCTAACCCCTGGGGCAGACACGACCTCGCCGTCTGGCAAGATGGTGCTGACTGTTTTTGCGGGCATCGCCGAGTTTGAACGCTCTCTGATTGCTGAGCGAACCAGCGTCGGTCGTCTTGCTGCCTAGAAAAAAGGCATACGCTTCGGCCGTCCACCGAAACTGACCACCGAGCAGATTGCGCTCGGGCACCGATTGTGTGCCGAAGGTACGCCCGTGCGCGATGCCGCCCGCATCCTGAACTGTCATCAAGCTACTTTATACCGTGCAATCGGTAGATTCGTGCCAGACTCCGATGGAGATTGATCGCCGCTCCAACTCCTAGCTGACATCGGCTTTAAAAAGTGACAGTCAGAAAGAAAATGGTTAATGGATTCCAGAAAACAGACATCTTCTGGACTTGTCATTTATCGAAGTCTTTGTCAGCAGCGAATTGGCCGACAAAGACCGAGCCTAACCAGCCATTGGTCACGCGGAAAGCGACGTTGGTTGTGAATGGCTCCCTAATGTCGAATGAGGTTGAATCCCTCTTCTTGGCGAGGCGCCACAAAATGACCTGTGATGATTTCAAAATCTTTATCGCAGACGGAAAACGCATGAGTGCCGGCGGCATTTCGTGCACGTAAGCGAGTCATACAGTCGGCGTCAGTGGTTTCCAGAAGATGCAACAGATGTTCGGATGGAACACCATCAAGAAGACTTGTCATCCATTTTCGGGTTGCGATCGTGTTGGCAGGGATATCCAGGACAACTGACACTCCCGCCCGAAGCAACGCGGTCACATGTGGGCCAATCACATTTCGCAAATTGGCGGCGCAACGAACATAGTCCTCTATCGTATTTATTTCACCTGGAAAAAGGTGTGCGAGCCAATCATCTTCGCCAATGATCACTGTGCTTGGCTGGGCGGCGAGTTCTTTGGCAAGTGTTGATTTTCCAGAGGCTATTTTTCCGCATAGCAGGTGTAGCGTAGGTAGTGTCTTTTGCATTTCACGCTACTCCTAACAGGTCCGTTCCATAAGAATTGTCGACAACGCAAAGCCATTTACCGTCCAACTCTTCGCGGAATACGTAGGTAGCGCGACGAGTCGTTCTCGCCTGCGCCCCCTTTGAATCAACTGTCTCCAAGATGGTCTCCATGATGACCAGTGCCGTATTAGCACCCTGTATGACCTGAATTTCGCCTTGCTTGACAACAAGGTTGTGGCCGAAATAGTCGGCAATGGCGACAAATGCCTTGCGGATATTTTCCTTGCCTTTCGCGATTAAGCCAGGCTTGATGACAAGTACTGCGTCGTCCGCGTAGAACTCCATCAAGGCGTCGAAGTCCTCGCTGGTAATCGCTTCGTCAGCAGCCTTGATTGCCTTTATTATCTGTTGGTATTCCATGTCAATCTCCTTGGTTAAGTAAGTGCCAGGAGACGGACATAAAAAACCCGCCTCTTGGCGGGTTGCAGTGAATAATCAAAAGCGCGCTAACCCACCATTTTTAAAATGGTGGAAATAATGACCAAATTGAATTGGGCGGCGGCTTTCATACATTCAATTTACCAAATGCCTAGATACCGGTCAATGCTGCTGGTCAGCACGGACGAGTGACAGGCTATCGTATCGAGGCTGTAGCCGTTCGCCATCCCTTAAAGAATCGCTGATTTATTCGAAACTGGCGGTTGCGCATCCGGCGAAATCAAAGCCTTACACATGCCGCGTAATGCAAGTGTCGATTTATTCAGCGTTTTCCTAATTGGGGCCGTCCGCTTTCAGGAAACTAGTTGGCATCGCTTTTATCCATGATAACTAATTACCCAATGGTTGTGCGGCCTATTCCACGCTCTTGACTCTCTGCTGACATCGATTTTGACAATCCGCTGACATCGACTTTGAAAAATGACAGACGATACGCTGCTGGTGTGGAAACTGGACCGACTAGGACGCGATCTGCGCCATTTGGTCAATACAGTCCATGATCTGACGGGCCGAAGCGTCGGCCTTAAGGTGCTAAATGGGCATGGTGCCGCCATCGACACGACCACTGCTGCCGGTAAACTTGTGTTCGGCATCTTCGCGGCCCTTTCCGAATTTGAACGGGAACTCATCACTGAGCGCACGGTAGCGGGGCTGGCCTCGGCCCGTGCACGCGGTCGAAAAGGCGGACGGCCGTTCAAGATGCCGGTGGCCAAGCTGCGGCTGGCCATGGCGGCCATGGGCCAGCCGGAGACGACCGTCGGGGCTCTCTGCAAGGAATTGGGTATTACCCGGCAGACGTTGTACCGACATGTTTCACCGAAAGGAGAACTGCGTCCAGATGGTGTGAAACTGTTATCTCATGGCTAAAACCATCGATGGTGACTTCCTTCACTGGCAGCCTCCTGTTATTATTTAATAATTATTAGGCCATGGCATGGAGTGTGAGCGGCGAACTATGGGTTACGAACTTAGACCCGCGACATCTGATGATTACACCTACTGTTATCGTCTCACCAAAAGGAACATGCAGGATTTGTTCTGTAAACACTGGGGAGGCTGGGTTCCAGCCGAGTTCCGTAAAGGATTCGTGGTTGAAAACATAGCCATGGTGATCATTGCCGGTAAACGAGCGGGCTACCTCAATATAATAAGAGAAGCCACCTTCATTTACATAGACAACATCCAGCTATCTCCCGCTTGGCAGAATCAAGGGATTGGTACCAGTCTTTTGAATCGTCTACTCGACACTCATTCAGGAGTCAGCATTCGTCTGACAACCTTTGGAGACAATCCAGCCAAGCGGCTATATGAGCGAATGGGATTTGTCGTTTTGGCAAGCCATGGCATGACCGTTGAAATGGAAAAAAAAGCCCAACAAGACGGGTATACCGGAACCGCTAACATGGACTGGCGACCTTTAACGTTAGATCAGTGAAGGAACAATTTTCTTATGCGCCACTCAGTAGTTATTGCCGCCGCTTGGATGGCGGGTGCGTTGCTCTCGTTTTCCGCAATGGCCGTGGCGGTACGCGAGCTCTCAGCTGATTTTGGCACGTTCCAGCTTCTAGCCATCCGCAGCTTTATCGGTTTGCTAGTTATCTCGGCCATACTCACAAGAAGGGGCTGGGCGCAGATCTCAGTGCGGAATGTAAAAACGCATTTTGCTCGTAACCTTGTTCACTTCGGTGGGCAGTTCGGTTGGTTCTATGCTATTGCCCTTATTCCACTGGCCGCGGTGTTTGCCATTGAGTTCACCGTGCCGCTTTGGACAATGATATTTGCGGCGCTTCTTCTGAATGAGCGCATCAGCGCGAGTCGGTTGCTAGCCATTGCCCTTGGCATAACCGGCGTCGTTGTTATCCTCCGTCCCGATTGGTCAGTAGTGCATCCAGCCGCCTTTGTCATGCTGTCCGGCGCCTTTGCGTATGGTCTTTCTCATACGCTGACTAAGAAACTGGCAGAGCAGGACACGCCGCTATGCGTCCTCTTTTACATGATGTTGATTCAACTTCCTCTGGGTTTAGTCCCTGCAGTCTTTAATTGGGTCACTCCCGCAGCAGCGCAGTGGCCCTGGTTGATTGTGGTCGGCATTACGGGGATCAGCGCACACTACTGTATGGTGCGAGCTCTTTCTTTGGCAGATGCATCGGTGGTGGTG
>CAYPJI010000223.1:0-3850 GCA_964411045.1 uncultured Methylobacter sp.
CTGCCATAATTGATTCGAACGTGCCCGGAATGAGCCGGCACAAACCAATAAATAATAACGCCACATGCGATAAAAACGCTGGGAATACTGGTCTTTGAATTCATGCCAGTGTTTTTCGAAGTTGGCATGCCATGCCATGAGTGTTTTATCGTAATCCGCCCCAAAATTGTGAACATCTTCTATCACGAACAGGGACTCCAGTGAGTCGGAGATCTGTCCAAGCACAGGCACTTCTCCATTGGGGAAAATATACTTGTCAATCCATGGGTCGGGGTGATGGTCCCGGATTTGCCCGCCAATGGTATGCAGCAGAAAAAGACCGTCTTCTTTCAGGTTGCGACGGGCTACCTCAAAATAGGTACGGTAGTTTTTACGTCCAACATGTTCGAACATGCCCAGACTGACAATGGCATCATATTGTTCATTCAGGTCGCGGTAGTCTTCCAGACGAAACGTAATGGGCAGGCCCTGGCATAATTGTTGGCCATATTCCGCCTGTTCTTTCGAAATGGTGACCCCTGTACAGGTAACACCATAATTTTCTGCGGCATAGCGCATGAAGCTGCCCCATCCACACCCGATATCCAGAACGTGCATGCCGGGTTTTAAATTCAGTTTCTGGCAAACCAGATCCAGTTTTGCCAATTGGGCGTCGTTCAGGTTGTCGGCCTTGTCCCAGTAACCGCACGTGTAAGTCATGTAGGGATCCAGCATTTTGGCAAAAAAATCATTGCCAATGTCATAGTGTGTTTCACCCACTTCCCAGGCACGGGTGCGTGTCTGGTGATTAAGGATTTGCGCCCGTAAGCTATACCACAGTGTACTAAGGCTTTTGATTTTGGTATCCAGTTTGCTGCGCAGGATCAGATTGATTAGTTCATCAATTTGCTGGCAATCCCACATGCCGGCCATATAGCTTTCACCCAGACCCTTGCTGCCTTGCGCCAGAATCAGGTCGGCAGCTTTGGGATTATGAATCTGTAGATCCCATAAATTGTTGCCGTTTATGGTTATGTTGGCACTGTCTAATAGTTGTTTAAGATATTCGCATGACTTATTTTTATTTGTTTTTAAATTGTCTGCTTCTGTTAACTCCTGGTGTTTCATGGGCTTTCCTTTAGTGGTAGATAAAGAAAACAACACATTTAATAAAACAATGAAAATAATGCCTAAATAGGCGAAAGGCATTGTGTAATACAGGAATTGGATACCATTTTACATCTCAAGGATATCCTTTTCTTATTTATAATTTATAACTTAACATTATGACCATAAAATTTCAAACTCAATCTATGAGGTTCTAATCCCGGATAGATTTTTAAAGCATATTTCCCTGGCTAGTGTCAGAAAGGCCTGAATGTAAGTGGCGTCCCTGTCTTCGCTACGCACAGCGGCATACAGGGTTTGCCAAATGCCAGGAGGATCACCTAAATGGCAGATTTTAAGCCATTCCTGGTTTACATAGTCGGTCAAGGTCCAGTTGGGCAGGGCGGCAACGCCGCGGTTGCTGTTAATAAGCTGGATAATAATGGGCGTTAATTCTGCGGTTCTGGTGGCAACGGGTTCAATGTCGGCCGGATCAAGAAAGGTGCTGTAAATATCCAACCGATCTTTTTCAACCGGATAGGTGATTAAGATCTGGTCTGCCAGGTCTTGTGGCTTGATATACCGTTTGTGTGAAAGTGGATTGTCTGCGGATACGGCAACCACCAGCTCATACTTGAAAAGCGGGATGTAATCAATATTTTCCGAGCGCACGGGGTCGGAGGTGATGACCAGGTCCAGGTCGCCTCGGCGCAGGGCAGGAAAAGGGGCAAAAGAAAATGCAGCGGATAGATCCAGTGAAATTTGTGGCCATTGTTGGCGGTATGCGTCAAGAGCGGGCATGAGCCATTCAAAGCAGGAGTGGCATTCAATGGCCAGATGTAGCCTGCCGGTATTGCCTGCTGCCAGTTTTTGCAACTCCCTTTCGGTGGATTTAATCTTTGGCAGGATATCATCAGCCAGTGCAAGTATACGCAGTCCGGCGGTTGTTAGTCTGGCAGGACGGGTGCGTCGATTCAGGACATTTGTGCCCAGCCTGTTTTCAAGTTCACGTAGTTGGTGTGACAGGGCGGATTGGGTGACCGAGAGATGATCAGCCGCCTCTTGGAGAGTACCAAAATTGCAGAGAGCGGTCAGTGTTTCCAGGTGTTTGATTTCAAGCATGTGCATGTTCTTTAAACTGGGTTATTAACTTATTCAATTAAAATATAAATATATAAATCAAGGACTTAGTTATTAATATTAAATTTTCTCATATTATATTTAGAATTTTGAGATATTTTAATGTTAATTATAAGGCAGAATCCAGATACTTGATAAACATTCATGCTATTTGAGATTTATATGACTATTATTCATAATTTAGGTTTTCCCCGGATTGGTGTTCAGAGGGAATTGAAAAAAGCCCTGGAACAATATTGGGGTGGGCAAATCAATGCTGAGGCGCTTGAATCGATTGGACTGACATTAAGGAAAAAACATTGGCAACAGCAGGCCGATGCCGGAGTGTCTTTGCTACCTGTGGGTGATTTTGCCTGGTATGACCAGATTCTGGAATGGAGTGCGTTGATTGGTGCGGTGCCAGCCCGTTTTGCACAAGACGTCAATCAGGAAGTCGGGCTGGATACGTTATTCAGAATGGCGCGGGGCAAGGCACCCACCGGACAGCCTGCTGTTGCCTGCGAAATGACCAAATGGTTTGATACTAACTATCACTACATCGTGCCTGAACTGGAAGCGGGGCAAACTTTCCGTATTGCCCGCAGTTCCCTGTTTGATTATGTCGATGAAGCGATTGCCGATGGACATCAGGTCAAGCCGGTTATTCCTGGTCTGTTAAGCTATTTGTGGTTAAGCAAAGGAGATACCTTCACTAATGGCCCAGAGGATGCGCGTAAGCTGGGCTTGATTCCTGATTTAATGGCGGTTTATGAAAAGGTGCTGGCACGCCTGCAAGTGCAGGGGGTTGAATGGGTCCAGATTGATGAGCCTATCCTGACACTGGAATTACCCCAAGCCTGGAAAGATGCCTTCAAACCCGTGTATGAACAGTTGACACAACAAAACCTGAAGATTCTGCTGGCAACGTATTTTGAGGGCCTGGATGATAATCTTCCCGTGGCAGTAGGTTTACCGGTGGCTGGTTTGCATGTGGATCTGGTTCGTGGAAATGATAATCTGCAAGTCATTGTTGACGGTCTTCAGCCAGGGCAGATCCTGTCGGCAGGGAGTATTAGTGGCCGTGATATCTGGCGAACAGATCTTGATGCAGCTGCGGCTCGCTTGCAGCCGTTAAAAGAAAAACTGGGTGAGAATTTATGGCTGGCACCATCCTGCTCTTTATTGCATGTGCCGGTAGATTTGACTCATGAAACCAAGCTTGATGAAGAGATTAAATCCTGGTTTTCTTTTGCGCGTCAGAAACTTGAAGAATTAAATGCCTTGGCAGCGGTTCTTGATAAACGCTTAACGCCTGCTATTGAGGATTTTTTGTCCAGGCAGCATCTGGCGATTAAGAACAGAGAAACATCAAGGCGTATTCATAATCCGGTGGTACAACAGCAAATTGTACAGTCCGGGCAGATCAGTCGTGATCGAACGCCTTTTGGTGAGCGCGTGAAAAAACAGCGTGATGTTCTGGACTTACCGTTGTTTCCAACCACTACTATTGGTTCTTTCCCGCAAACGACCGAAATCAGGGCATTGCGGCGTGACTGGAAAAAAGGGATCCTGAGTGATGCTAAATATGAGAAGTCCATCAAGGAAGAAATTGAGCGTGTGCGTGCAGAAATGGCCGAACTGCAGC
>CAYPJI010000224.1:0-3833 GCA_964411045.1 uncultured Methylobacter sp.
GGGGACGTATGATGGCGCCAGGGTTTCGGATATCCAGCATCTGTTTCAGATTCTGGCTGTTGAACTCACCATTAACAGGCGTCTGTTTTGAAAACTATCTTAGATCTGCTCAAGTTATCGCTCAAGCCCTTAGAGCTGTACCTCAAAGTGTTGTCCTGGCGTATCACCTGGGCCGACATTCCCAGAACCTATGCTTCATGGATTGTGCTTTTCGGCTACGGAATCGCAATGGGCAGCCTGCGTTATGCGTGGTAGAGGGCTTGTCGCCTTTCGCCTTGGCCTTTTCTATGGCCTTAAGCGTGGCCTTAAGCGTGGCGGTCTGCGGCAAGCCGGGTATTTTGCTGATCCTGGCGGCCGGATCGGTTGAGTTTATGGGGATACTTTGCATTCTGGCCTTGTCGAGATTCGGTTTCGTCTATGTCGATTACTGGCTGCTGTTCGCGCTGATTGAATTTTTGTGTTTCGTGCGGCTTTATTATCTGTATCTAAAATTCAGGCATACCTGCCCCAAAGGCGATATTTTTGCCTGATTGGCGTTTGTGTTTTTTTCGAATTGTGCTTAAATGCATTGGTGAGTTTATCGTTATTCAAGTTTGGATTAATTTTTAACGACTTACGAATAGAGTATTTCCGGCGCGTGCGTGGGTTATTGGACAAAATAACTGAACTAGAAGTTAGTCTTCATGTATTTCCGGCGCGTGCGTGGGTTATTGGCAGTTGGCGATATGGCGTTAAAGGGCGCAAGCGTATTTCCGGCGCGTGCGTGGGTTATTGGTCGAGGCCGATCGGGCGCTATACGACCTGCTGGGTATTTCCCACGCGTGCGTGGGTTGATGGTCTATGTTGGCTAACCAGGTTCGATCATTGGCGTATTTCCCACGCTTACGTGGCTGGACGGACGACCATATTACCGCGATCATGCAGTCGTATTTCCCACGACATGCGTGGGTTAATGGGTTCTTGGCCAATAAAAGAGGTAACATCCCAAGTATTTCCCACGCTTTGCGGGTTAATGATGCCGTCGGTTTCTCTTGGCCAGGCTGCCGAAGTCTTTCCCACGCTTCGTGGGTTGATGACTCAGTCAATGAGGTCTACTTGCGTTTTTAACGTATTTCCTGCGCTCGCGCGGGTTCTAAGCCATACCGGGCCTCGTCTTTCTTGGCTGGGACCCATTCAGTCTCAATTCACTGCGTCCTAACAAGACCCCCAGAAAGGAAATATCAGCATTCTTTTCAGATTCACAGCGCTTGGCTTCAGTTTTCCATTAACACAGATCAAAAACTAAAGCCAATTCAAAAGAGGCCGTTTTTTGGCGTTTTTCGACCCGACACAAACTTTTTTAGTACGGCATAATCGCGCTCGATTTTTTTAAAAAAGTGGTGCTTTTGCCGCTTGCATATTCGGCTATCCGTGCGAGCTTAATACTTGTGTTGTGTTATCAATAAGAAAAAATATGCCAAAAACAATTCCTTTTTTAATTGAGGCGGTGTTGGACAGCCCGGTGATCCTTTCGCCGGATGCTTATTTGACGCTCGACTCCCTGTTGTCGGCTTCCTGTCAATTGCGCGGCGAGGATGACGCCCATCTGCCGCTCAGACGAACCGCTGACGTTTACCATGCTTCCGCCGGGATTCTGGTCGGAAATCCCATCACCTCCGAAGCGGCTTTTTTGACGCGTCTGACGGTTCGCGATTGCAGCAACCCGCGCATCAAGCCAAATAAAAAGAGCGGCCTGATCATATCGACGGTTTCGTTTCCCGACAAAGCCAGGCTCGATCGTTATCAGGCGTTTCATGCCGCCAAAGTGATCTGGCTCGGCTGCGGCGATCCGGATGAGACGCTCAGGATTCTGTCCCGACTCCCGGGCCTTGGCAAGCGATACCATGCCGGCTACGGTCAAGTCAGCGCTTATTCCGTAACGCCCATCCAGCAGGATTTTTCCCTGCAATTGCCGGATAATACTTTGGCTCGCCCCGTGCCGACCCGAATATGCCAACAGCTGGGAGTTGACCTTTCCCATGCTCACCTGGACAGGGCGACTTACAAGCCCAACTATTTCGATTTCACGCAGGCCGATCTTTGTGCACTGCCAACCACACGTCTTATCAATATGGGCGATGTGGATTTTCTGAAGGAAGCAATATGAATGCCAAAGGCCAAGCGGCTTTAGCGCTCTATCACCAGTGGTTCGGCGAACGTGCGTTCGCGTTGTGTGGCCTGCCGGGCCCTTCTCCCAAGCAAGGCGTTACCCGATGCTCGGGGTGCGGCGCCAAAGGAGGCCACTTACACAGCGGCGCTACTCACGCCTTCTGTGACGTATGCGTGACCGTTGCCGGCAATTACCAGGGCATAGGCGCGCCGGGCCGTATGGGTGGCGGCTGGGCCGCGCTCATTACCCCGGCCTTTGCCGAGCTGACCACGACTTCCGAAAAGAACCTGCAGGCGTTCAAAACGTTGCCTCAGGCAAATCTCGCCCATGCCACGCCGAATGAACTGATCATGAAAGCGCTTTTGAACCCGCCGGAACCGCCTTTCATGCTGATCCGCTTCGGCAACGCCAACGCGGATATCTGCGGCCAGCTCAGGGCGAGTTATTCAAAAGACCTGATCTACCTTTCCGGCGACACCATCGATCGCATCGATGCCAGAAAAGTGCGTGATGGCGTCGCGGCCGTTACCCGGGCTGAAATCCCGCAGAAGTTGCTTCAGCAATCCGTGGCGAGCTATAGCGCTATCGCCAGGGGCTTGTTGCCGGAAGCAGGCCTGCAAAAGGCCAGGCAGGCGATCTGTGATGCCGAGGTTAAGTTGCCGGGCATCACTGAAATTATCCGATCCATGCCCTTGATCGGTTCAACAGAATACAAATGGATAATGGCGTGTTCCTATGCAACTAAATAATGCTCTTTCCGAAATCAAATTTTGGGCGTCTTCCGTAAGAGACGTCTATGCCGCCCATAAGGCGACATGGCAAGTCATGGGGCAATCGCCTGACCAAACCCGGCACTTCCACCACGATTGCAATTTCCTGCCGTCCCGAGAGGGGGCGCTCATTACGATCAGGGCGCGGCCGGACCATCTTCCACTAGAATCGACCCCGGTCAAAACGGCTTATGAGGCCGGCATAACGCTTAATTTCGCTCTATCAGCGTGTGCTTCCACACGCCAAACCGGGACTAATCGTGAAGTGCCCTGCTTGTCGCGTGATCAGCTGGTCGACTGGCTTGATCGCCACGCGTTAAGACACGGCTTCCAAGTCGATCACCCGTTACTGGCAGCCGACACCCAAGCCTTGCCGGTCGTGAAGCCGGGCCATCCCGTATTTTTCTTAAACAAGGCTTTTTACTCGGGAAATCTGACGGTAGCCGATAGTGCGCTTTTTTCGAAAGCGCTCACAGAGGGTATTGGCCGGCACAAAGGCCTGGGCTTCGGCATGCTAAAAATCATCAACACTCATAATCAATAACAAGAAAGGAAATAAAATGGCATCATTCAACATTGTCATGACGGGAACGGTAACGCCTCATGAGGCGAGTCCATTGGCTACTGCACCGATTAAGCCTGATCGCGAAGTTGCAACGAGCGAGAAATACCAGCAAGGCGACGACAAAACGGCCAGATTGCCGCGCATGGCCAAATATTTTCAGGATACCGCCGGTCTTGCCTATACGCCCTATTTTCCCGCTGCCGGCATCCGTGGCGCATTACGGCGCGCGGCCCGCGACAGTATTTTTACATTCATGAAAGACGAGAAATGGGGGCTGGAATTGCACCGGCTGTTGACGATCGGTGGCGTCAGCACGGCCGGTCCGGAAGGCAGCATCAACATCAGCGCG
>CAYPJI010000225.1:0-246 GCA_964411045.1 uncultured Methylobacter sp.
GGGATGTCGCTGCTGTAGCACCTGGCCTTACGGTGTAGAATTTGACTTTTATCGCTTTGTTTCGGGCAACCCATCAATGACCACTATTCTTCAAAACGTTCCGGTCGGCCAAAAGGTCGGCATTGCCTTTTCTGGTGGCCTGGATACCAGTGCCGCGCTGTTATGGATGCGTGAGAAAGGCGCCATTCCTTATGCTTACACCGCCAACCTGGGCCAACCCGACGAGCCCGATTACGACGCTATTCC